>JBGCDY010000188.1:0-3318 GCA_045105835.1 Chitinophagales bacterium | reverse complement strand
TTGTAGAAGTTTGCCACAATGACAAAGGACGTTTTACCCTCACAACCGTTCCTACCGACATTCCCTCCAATGAAAAATTAGCCACAGAAATCACCAAAGATTCGGTCTTTTTGGTCAGTGGTGGCGGAAAGGGTGTAACAGCTACTTGCGTGAAAAAATTGACGGAATTGCACCAATGTAAATTCATTTTATTGGGACGTTCATCGGTTGAAGGGGAAGAACCCACAGCATTCAAAGGCGTGGATGGTATGCAATTGAAGCGTTTAATTATGCAAGATTTGAAGGCAAAAGGTGAAAAACCAACCCCTGCCAAAGTAGGCAAAATCTTCAACGGATTGGCTTCCAAACGAGAAATCAAACAAACCTTAACGGATATTGAAGCATTTGGCGGACAAGCAGTTTACTTGGCGGTCAATGTGCTGAATGTAAGCGACTTGAAAAAAGCGGTTGCCAAAGCTGAACAGCAAATGGGCAAAACAACTGGTGTAATACATGGAGCAGGTCGTTTGGCGGATAAGTTGATTCAAAACAAAACAGAGTGGGATTTTGAGGCAGTTTATTCCGTCAAGACAGAAGGGCTTTTGGCTCTCCTCCAATGTGTAAATCCGATGACTTTGGAGCATTTGGTATTGTTTTCTTCGGTTGCAGGTTTTTATGGCAACAATGGACAAACCGACTACGCAATCGCCAACGAAATCCTCAACAAATCGGCACACCTCTACCAAAAAAATCACCCAAATTGCCATGTTGTCTCGATTGATTGGGGTGCATGGGATGGTGGAATGGTTAGTCCTGGCTTGAAGAAAATGTTTGAAGCACATGGTGTTCAGTTGATTCCACAAGATGCGGGCGCATGGTTGATGGCTTACGAATTGTCGAAAGCAAACAAATCGGAGGCACAAGTCGTCGTAGGTAGCGTTTTACCTTTGGCGCAAAGCCACATTGGCGAACACCTACAAGCTCACCGCATTCACCGAAAATTGACGGTGGAGGCGAATCCGTTTTTGCAGCATCATGTGATTGGCGGAAATCCTGTTTTGCCGATTGTGAATGCGATTAGTTGGATTGCAAACAGTTGTGAACAATTGTATCCCGATTACAAAATTACAAGAGTCGAAAATACGAGATTGTTCAAAGGGATTGTTTTTGATGGCAATCAAGCGACGGATTATGTGGTGGATGTGAAGGAATTGGAGAAGGGTAAGGATGAGATTCGTTTTGAAGGAACAGTTTGGAGTCAAGGAGCGAATGGGCGACCAACGTTTCATTATCGGGCGAATGTGGTGATACGACGGACGGCAGACGGTGGACGGCAGACGGTTTCAGAACGGTGGACGGCAAACGGTGGACGACAAACGGAGATAGATGGAAAACAGTTCTATAAGAATGGGACATTGTTTCACGACCATTATTTTCAAGGAGTTGAGAGTATATTGGAGATAAATGAGGAGGGTTTGGTGATGCAGTGTTATTTGCCGAAAGTGAGTGCAGAGGCGCAAGGGCAGTTTCCTGTGAGGAGTGTGAATTCGTTTTTGACGGATATTCAGTATCAAGCGATGTTGATTTGGGTGCGTCATTTTCACGATGCAGCAAGTTTGCCCTTGAATACGAAATTGGTGGAGGTGTTTGAGGCTTTGCCTTTTGATACGCCGTTTAAGGTGGCATTGGAGGTGAAAAGTAGTACGCCGTTTAAGATGTTGTGTGATATTTCGGCTTTTGATGATAGTGGGAAGGTGTTTATGCGTTCGGAAGGGGCTGAGGTGACAGTGAGCAAGGGATTGAAGTGGTAACATTTTCTTTTGAATTATTGTTATAATGATTGCAGCAAGCATTTTTTTATAACACCTATAAATAATTGAATAATGTCGAGTTACAATATAGTTTTTCAAGAAAAGCAATCCAATCAAGTTGAACTTTTCCTTCAATTTATTCAAACGCTGGATTTTGTAGCATCTGTTCAAAAAGTTGAAGAGAATCCTGCAAAAGAGGAGTTTATGAGCATGGAGGATATGAAAAAAAAATATCCTGATGAATGGGTTTTATTGGGGAATCCACAAAAAGAAGAGGGAAAGGTCTTGGGAGGAATTGTTTTGTTTCATAGCAAAGACAAAAGGGATTTGGCGAAGAATGGAAGCGAATTGGTAAAATCCTATGATTCTGCAACGCATATCTATACAGGTGAATTTCCAAAGAACGATAAAATAGGAATTATCAGACAAGTTGAAGCATGAGAAAATATCCATTTACAATTGAGAATGAAGATGATTTAATCATCATTGATGTGACTATCAATGGGTATGATGTAAAGTTGGCATTAGATACGGCAGCTACGCATACGGTGATAGATTATACCGCATTGGTGCTTGCGGGAGGACATTTGAATAAAGTAGGCAAAACCAAACTTGAAACGGCAAGTGGCATTATTGAAGCTGAAAAATTTGTGCTTCAAAATGTTACAGCTCTTGGTATTGAAGAAACAGATTTTGAAGTTACTTCTTATGATTTTCTATTGTATGGTCTGTTGATTAGAATTGATGGTGTTTTGGGTTTGGATTTTTTTAGAGATAAGGTTTTGACGATTGATTTTAAGAAACAGGTTCTTTCGGTTCATGAGGAATAATAAGCTAATGAATTCTAATCTTCTTGCCCAAGAAGATTAGAATCAAAACCCATTACTCCGTTAGGAGTAAAATATTTGTAGAAAATACAACGAGAACAAATCACCAACTCCATAGGAGTTGAACCCAAATTGTATTGAATAAACATAGCACCACAAAAAATGGCAAATACCTATTCTCAAATGTATGTACAAGTTGTTTTTGCAGTAAAAGGTCGTCAAAGCCTTATTCAAAAACCATGGAAAGACGAATTGTACAAATACATTACAGGAATTCTACGAAACAAAGGTCAAAAACTATTGGCTATTAATGGAATGCCTGACCATATTCATATTTTCATCGGGCAAAAACCAAACGTTGCCACGAGCAGTTTGGTCAAGGATATAAAAGTAGCTTCAAATGAATTTATCAATGATAAAGGATGGGTGAGAGGTAAGTTTGCTTGGCAAGAAGGAGCAGGAGTTTTTACCTACGGTCGTTCGCAATTGGGTATGGTGATTCGATACATTCAAAATCAAGAGTTGCACCACCAAACGAGGACGTTTCGACAGGAATACATTGGTTTATTGAGGAAGTTTGAGATTGATTATGATGAGAAATATTTGTTTGATTGGTTGGAGGATTGAGAGTTTTTCAAGGTTTTAGGTTTCCCGTGGTTCGTTGGTTCAACTCCTCTGGAGTTGTGTAATTTCCTTCTTCA
>JBGCDY010000187.1:0-2206 GCA_045105835.1 Chitinophagales bacterium | reverse complement strand
TCTTTCGCTACAATTAGATTTTTGAGGTAGTAAATCTCTGTGTCCTTACCTTCGCTTAATTGCTTCATCTGCTGCAAATCAAACTGCAATCGCTCGATGTGGTGGGTGATTTGTAGGCGTTTTTGTTCAGAAACTTCTTCTAAAAGACTTTGGTCAAGACCATTGTTCATTTTGGAGTAATAAGAAATCGCTTCGTCTTCCAGCGTATTTGCCTTCAATGCCTCCTCATTTAGTTGTTCTGTCGAAAATTGCGACATATCCTTTTCAATTAAATCATCCAAACTGACCTTAAACAGTTCTGCCATCTTTCGAATCAACTCAATACTTGGATTCGACCTTCCTCTTTCATAGTCACTTATGGTGTTTCTTTTTGCGCCAATCAAATCCGCAAAAGCGATTTGATTCAAACCCAGCCGTTTCCTAAAATAACGAATATTGTTGCTCAAGTACATTTTTATAAAAATAAATGTCGATAAAATACGAAATTAAAATAATTAACGTAAATTTGTGCAAGTGATGAAATAAAAATACGCTTTTGCCTATCAGAAATCACTAAAATCTGAAAAAAAGCAATAATGCCGTAAAAATACAAGAAAAATCAAAAAAATGAAACAAAAACCCAACTTTATCATCAGTAGTGTAAGTCAGCCTTCCCTTACTTCAAAATTGGATGTAGTCGCTTTTGAAGCTTTGTTGAATGAACAACTGCAACTCTCAGATTATGGAACAAGTATAGAGCAGCTGGTATTTACTTTTTTGGCAACATCGGAAGATGCGCCTATCAAAAAAAACGAGCAGCAGATCTATATTGAAGTGGCTAAAATTTTAGAAATTAGCTTGAAATTGCCTTACAAACAATTGATTAGGGTAAAAGAAGCAGAAATAAAAGAATTGATGGCAGCCCTGTTTTTGAAGTCCATCGCACTGTATTCAGACTTGGAAATCCCCGATTTTGAGTGGCAAATATTTTACATTGACACGAAAACTTTGTTGGTAAAAGAAGGTTGGTTGAGTCCTCATGTTTCACTTCAAAAGCAATTTTTACTGGATTTTGGGATTGGGGGAACAGATTGGTTGGTGATGGGTAAAAAAATGTCGCATTTTTACCAAATAGAAAGAATCCTGAACCGCCATCTCCAACTCAGTGATTATGGTATAGGAGTCAATCAACTGCAATATGCCTTTGTCGTATTGCCGAATGCTTCAATTTTGCCAGATACAAGTACCAAAGAATATATTTTTGCAAGAAAGCAGGTGAAAATTGCAGCCTTATTGGAGTATGAAAAATTGTTGGAGGCAGATGAATATGATCTTTTGAATCTATTGGCGGAGTACTTATTGAAGGCAATTTTGAAGATTGCAGAATTGCAAATAGCTGATTTTGATTGGAAACGTTTGTATAGGCATGTGCGGTGGCTGTTGATTGTAGAAGAATGGTTGGATGAACCTTTGACTTTGCAGGAGAAAACAAGTATTACAGGCTTACCAACGAACTTAATCAAACGAATCGAAAACAATGTAGAAATGGTCAGGGTGGGAGCAGTGAAAACCTATTGTGAAAAATTGAAGGTACCGTATAGAGAAGTTGTTCCTGAATTGGTGGAAGGGTGATGTTTGGGTTCTTAGGGAGATAGAAATAAATTTGCGTAACATATTGATTTGCTAAATCCCTTAAAACACAATAGGTTCTAAATCCCACTTTCCACGTAAGGTGTCGGCTGTTAATAGTTCCTCCAATAATTCCAAATAATAAGGACGAGAAATGTCCATTGCTCCCAAACTTTCTAAATGGTCAGTATGTATTTGGCAGTCAATTAAATCTATGCCCCATTTTTGAAGGTTGTGAACCAATGTGATAAAACCTGCTTTAGAAGCATTGCTTTGACGTGCAAACATAGATTCCCCAAAGTAGCACTTGCCCAAGGAAAGTCCATACAAACCTCCAACAAGCTCATTGTCTGTATTCCAAACCTCAACAGAATGGGCAAAACCCATTTGATGCAATTTGCAGTAAGCTTCCAACATTTCGGAGGTAATCCAGGTGCCTGCTTGTCCATGTCGAGGCTGTTCTTTACAAGCAGTGATAACAGCTCTGAAATCTTGGTCAGCAGTAATGCGAAATATTCCTTTTCGGAATACCTGCTTCATGCTTTTAGAAATCTTTAAATCTTCTGGATACAAGACACATCTGGGGTCAGGAGACCAC
>JBGCDY010000186.1:0-5626 GCA_045105835.1 Chitinophagales bacterium | reverse complement strand
CTGGGTTCGAGCCCCAGCGGGATCACAACCAAACAAATGCCTTGTAAATTTTAATTTGCAAGGCATTTTTCATTAAAAATCGTCAATAAAACTCCATTTTTTTAAGTTTTATTTGCAGAATAAAAAAATACCTTCTATATTTGCGGCGCGTTAAGCGAAACGGTTGATTCCGTAGCTCAGCTGGTAGAGCAACGGCCTTTTAAGCCGTGGGCCCTGGGTTCGAGCCCCAGCGGGATCACAACCAAACAAATGCCTTGTAAATTTTAATTTGCAAGGCATTTTTCATTAAGAATCGTCAATAAAATACACACAAGTAAACTATCCAAATCCTTTGGATTATCAGCTTTCATAAATTCCTTCTTTAAGGAGCATCTTCAGAAAAAATCCGATATTTCTGCCTATCTAAGTTTAGAACAGAGCGTAATTTGCGTTTTTAAAGACTAAAAACATCAAGAACCTATTCCTCACCTAAGGTGATTAAGTAAAAGTCACAAGCCAACAAATCAGTATTTAATAATTAGCATCTTTATTCATTAAGCCAAACTTAATTTGTTCTGTCTTCAAAAAGTCAGGTAGGCATAGAATTTGTGATTTATCATGGAAAATCATACGAATAAAGAATACTAAAGCCATGAAACACATCTTTTTTATTATTTCATTTACACTCATTTTTTGTTCTTCTAATGTATATGCACAGAAGAAAAGCAGAAAAAAGGCTAAAAATCAGATTTCTGTCAATGGATATCTGAATCAGTATAGAGGAATTGCGATAACTGAAAACAAACGCACGAATGTTCCCGCAAGTATAACTCTGGCTCAGGGAATATTGGAATCCGCCTATGGCAACAGTTATCTTGCTCAAAAAGGAAAAAACCACTTTGGTATCAAATGCCACAAAGAATGGAAGGCAAAGCGAATCTTTGCAAGAGGCACAAAACGCTGTTATAGAAAGTATAAAAGTGCTTATTCCTCTTATATTGATCATTCCAATTTCTTGCGCAACAACAAACGTTACAAAGATCTTTTTAGTTTGGATAGCCAGAATTACAAGGAATGGGCGAGGGGCTTGATGGATGCAGGTTATGCCGAAGATTCTTTATATACCAAGAAGTTGATCCAAATTATCGAAAAACACGAATTGTATAAGTTCGACAAGGGAAGCAATTTTTTGGCAGAAGGTAATTGTGATGTAGAAGTTCTATCAACAACTTTTGGCTTCAATGGCTTGAAGATGGTGATTTTTGACTGTCCTGTTTACCCCAAGCGTATTTCGCAAGCCTATGACATCTCAATGGAAGATTTATTGAAATACAATCCGTTTAAGGAAAGTGAGGAAATTGCACCAAATACGATTGTTTTTTTGGAGTCTTTGAAAAAGCGTGGGCCTAAAGATTTTTCTCGACATTTGGTGGTGAAGGATGAAACAATGGAATCTATCTCACACTTATATGGAATTGAGTCTTCAAGTTTATACAAAAAAAATAGATTGAAAAAAGGAGAGGAGCCGATTGCAGGGAATTATGTGTATTTGAGAGGAAAGGCTCCTAAAAGATAAGAAGTGACCAAGAGGTTTTAATTTGGGAGGCAAAAGATTCGATACCTTCAAAATTTATAATTAACTAATTTTTTATTTGAAAACCATGACTCAACATACAGTCTGAAATATTTTAAGTAACTCATTATCATAGCAAAAGCTTCAAATCAAAACACATTGATTTGAAGCTTTTTTTAATTAAAACAGGTTTGTTTCTTTTTTTAAGTCCATTTAGAAATTCAAGTTCATAGATTTTAGCTGAAATATACAATGGATTGTGGTATTTTTGGCGTTTTCAACAATCGTATCCATAAAAAATTGAATTCAACAACAACATTTGAGCTAATCGCCAAGACCTTTCATGGTTTAGAAGAGACACTTGCCCAAGAAATCAGAGACTTGGGAGGCAAGGTAATCGCTGTTCAAACAAGAGCTGTGCGTTTTGAGACAGATCAAAAAGGGATGTATCGGGCGAATCTCGAATTGCGGACGGCACTGCGTATCCTGAAACCTATCCATACTTTTAAGGCATACAAAACCAATCAATTGTACAGCCGCACACAGTTGGTTGATTGGTCTGAACACATGGACGTGGATGATACCCTTGCGATAGATAGCGTGGTGAGTTCTCGGTTTTTCAAGCATTCCAAATATGTCGCTTTGAAAGTCAAAGATGCGATTGTCGACCAGTTTCGAGAACGCACAGGAAGTCGCCCTTCTGTAGATACGGACGAACCGACTTTGCGGGTGCATGTGTACATCAAGGAGCAAGAAGTGACTTTGTTGCTTGATGCTTCGGGAGATTCCCTGCATAGAAGGGGTTACCGTCTCGAACACAATGAAGCTCCACTGAACGAGGTATTGGCAGCAGGCGTGATATTGTTGTCAAACTGGCGAGGAGAAAAGCCTTTCTTTGACCCAATGTGTGGTTCTGGTACACTGCCGATTGAGGCCTTGATGATTGCACGCCGAATCGCTCCAAACTTGGAAAGGGATTACTATGGTTTTTTGACTTGGAAAGACTTTGACCGAGATTTGTGGGTAAAAGTGATTCAAGAGGCAGAGGCAAGAATTATTCCTTGTGAACAGCCAATCTTTGGAGCGGATATTTCAGAGAAAAACCTTGAAATCGCACTCAACAACATCGAACGAGCAGGTTTTAAAGATGAAATAGAACTTTTGGTTGGTAATTTCTTTGAGCAAGCTGCGCCCTTTGAAGAAGATGGATTTATGGTAATGAACCCTCCTTATGGCGAAAGATTACAGCCAGCAGATATTGAAGCTTTCTACAAAAAAATCGGTGACCAATTCAAACAGGTATACGCTGGTTGGGAAGCTTGGGTTCTGAGTGGAAATATTCCTGCATTGAAGCGATTGGGACTAAAGGTTTCAAGACGTATGCCTTTGTTTAATGGTCCTTTGGAATGCCGTCTGTATAAGTTTGAAATGTACAAAGGAACAAAAAGACGTTCGAGAGAGGAAGAGGAGTAAACGAATGAAAATGTAAAATATTCTATCAATAGCGAGGAGTTTTAAACTCCTCGCTATTGATAAAAAATACTGCTCGGTAACGGCGGTTTTAACCGCTGCAAATAAGATGTGAATAAAAAATCAACAGCTTAAATCTTGCAGAACGTGTCTGCGAATGAATTCGCCGCTACAAAATCACTTTAAAAAATCTTACCAAACACTTTTTTTCAAACAACCATCAATTTACCCGAAATGCGTGGATGTTTTTTAGCCTTGCTTATGCTGTTTGCCGTTTCCTGCAATACAAATACAGACACCTCTACTTCAATACCCCATACGGTTAACCGCAGTTTTTACCATTGGAAACAAAGCTTCAAAATGGAAGCATTGGATACCGAACACATGACCACCTTAGGTTTGAAGACGTTCTACGTGCGGTTTTTCGATATTGTATGGCAGCCACCTGCGGGTGCAGTTCCGACCGCCATCATTGATTTTGAATCAAAAGTAATCCCAAGCCTCTCCCTCATTCCCTGTATTTACATCGAAAACAAGGTTTTTCAGCAAGTGCAAGCCAATGACAAGGTGGAAGAACTTGCTAAAAAATCAGTTGCCAAAATTCGGTCTTTGTTGAAGAAGTCAGGAAAGGCTGCAATTGCAGAGATTCAACTGGATTGTGATTGGACAAAATCAACCCAATTGGCTTATTTCCATTTTTTGGAGTCCTTCAAAAAAGAATGGAAAGACGAGGTCATTTTATCGGCAACGATTCGACTGCATCAAATCAAATATGCAAAAAAAACGGGCGTTCCACCTGTGGACAAGGGCATGTTGATGTACTACAATATCGGCAAAATAAAAGACCTCAACACTCCAAATTCTATCTTGGACAATCAAATTGGTCGCCAATACATTTCTCCCAAAACGGACTATGAACTACCTTTGGATATGGCTTTACCGATATTTGAGTGGGGGGTATGGTTTCGTGGAGGCAAATTTGCGGGGATATTCAATGATTTGAATTCCTCGAAATTGAAGGAAATGGGAGATTTTAAGCATTTGGAAAAAGATGTTTTTATGCTTGAGCAAGATACGGTTGCTGGAAATCGTTATTTGCGGAGTGGAGATATCATCCGATTGGAGGGGATTTCTGCAAAGGCATTGAAGGAAGCGGTGAAAGTTTGCCGAAAGGCAGTCAATACAGAGGCACTGAATGTGTCTTTTTACCATTGGGATAAGGACTTGATAGAAGGGCAGGGGCTGGAGTTTTTGGAGGAAGTATACCGCAGTTTTGAATAAAAACGAAAAATATTGAAGATATTGCCTTCCTCGATTAAACGAAATACGGTAAAAGGTATCTTATTAACAAATCCTTTTACCGTATGAAAAATTTACTCCTCTTCTTAAGTTTATTTATCGCAGCCAATACGAGCTACGCACAGACTTATTCTAAAACCAAATCCACTTCTGCCGCAACACCAAGCACCCTCATGGGGGTGAGAATCGGAACAGGCACAATGGGTTCTGATTTGGGATTGAGCATTCAGCATCAATTCAATGAAACCAGCTATGTGGAAGGAATGGGAACGCTCAACAAATACGATATGCGTTTGACGGGCTTATACCAACACCACCAACCGCTTTCGATGCGAGGTTTGACTTGGTATGTCGGTGGTGGAATGCACATAGGTCGAGTGCGCAAAAGTGTAGCCGAAACTTTAATAGATATTCTCAACATAGATTTGGGAACAGAAGCTGATGCCAAAAGAATTTTCTTGGGATTAGACGCTGTTGGTGGAATTCAATATAAATTTCCTGGTATTCCGATGAATGCCTCAGTAGATATCAAACCTGCCTTCAATTTTAACGACCATCCAAAACAATTTGAAGTAGGTGCAGCATTCTCGCTTCGCTGGCACATCGGTTCTGGTGGCGGGAAAGGCAGTAGCAATGGTAGTTCTTCTGGAAATGGTGGCTACGGAACTTCGGGCGGCTCAAAAGGTGGCTCACAAAATGGCAAATCAGGTGATGGTCGGGTGAAAACAACTACGCCCAATCCAAGCCCTCAAACAACACCTTCGGAAACCAAACCTACTACGCCTCAAACGAACCCTTCGTCTCCTGTGAAAATCAAAACAAAGACAAAAACAACGCCTACACAAAAACCGTCTCCAACGCCTAAACCAAGTGGTGACAATGATGGTAGCCAAAATGGACAGGGTTCTAATCACGGTGAAAGCTGGGAAGATCCTCCGAAGGACAACTAATCAACATATCAATAAAACAAAAAAAGCACCAGAATCTCTGGTGCTTTTTTTGTTTTATTACCTCCCAAGTGAAACTTTAATCAAAACAATCCATTCTTATGAAAACCTGCCTTTTAAATCGCATTTCCTCTTATCTCAATATCCACCACGGAAAAGCTTGTCTCAGAGGCATGAGATTTCCTGTTGAGGTGTGATACGGGTATGTTCCGTTCAGGAATGAGCAAAGAAGATATTTTGGCGTGTTTGGAATTCAAACAGATAAAGATTTCTTAAATTGTTCGGCATCAATTACATTCACTTTGGGGAAATCCACTTCTGACAAAATAGCAAAGTGTTTATCATGTGTCACCAGATA
>JBGCDY010000185.1:0-3578 GCA_045105835.1 Chitinophagales bacterium | reverse complement strand
GGTGGTATTGGTCATTATGATGAAATGGACAAAGATTATCCAAATTGGAATCGATTGAGGATTGCTTATGAAGATGAATCAACCTACAATTCTTATCTGTCCGTGAATACCTTTGCCGATGCTCCCCTTCAATACAAACCTGGGAGTCAATATATGTACTCCACCTTTGGCTTCAATTTGGCGGGAGCAGCCATAGACGGGGCAGGAAAAGAGGCGTACAAAAAAGGCTATATAGACTTGGTGAAAGAGTATATTGCCAAGCCTTTGGGGATGACAACTTTGCAGCCCGATTACGATTTTGGAGAAGCGGAGCATGAGGTGAAAGGCTACTACAAAAACAACAGCGGCGAAATCATTGAACGAAACGACGACAACATCAGTTGGAAATTGCCCGCAGGCGGTTTTCATTCTTCAATTGGTGATTTGACCAAATTTGTGCAAGGATTGACCAACAAAGAAATATTGCATTCAAGTACTTATGAGAAGGTTTGGACAAAACAAGACCAAGCCGATGAGAATGGAAATGTCACCAATTATGGCTATGGTTTTGGAGTCAATGGTTCGGGCATCAATTTGCGGGTTTGGCACAGCGGCTCACAAACCAAAACGAAAACGCTTTATTTTTGCTATCCCAATCAAGGAATTGGTGTGGCGGTGATGTGCAATTCGGAATGGGCAAATCCTTGGATAATCGGAAACCGCATCTTGAAGGTCTTGGACATCAGTAGAGATATTGAAGCCTATGAATGGAACTGCAATGAAAAACGAAATGCCTCCAAACACCAGTTTGCAGGAGTTTGGCAAAGCGGAAATAGTGACCATTTGGTGCGGGTGGCTTATACCAAAAGTGACTTCAAAAGAGAGTGGGAAGACTTGGCAGAAAAGGGCTATCGTTTGATGGATTTTGATACTTATTTGGACAAGAATAAAGAGCGAAAATGGGATGGTGTGTTTGCGAAAGAGGAAGGCAAATATGCAATTTTGCAGGATTTGAGCGAGGAAGATTTTGCTGCAAAAGTAGAGTCGATGGCTGCAAAGGGTTTGCGGCTAATGGACGTAGAAACCTACCGCAAAAGTGGTGGCACTCAAAAATGGGCAGGTATTTTTAGGGAAGGCAGGCAGAAATACGTTTTCTTACAAAACAGTGCCTTAATCAAAAGCATCGGATTTGACATGCTCAATGTATTCAACAAAAAATACAAAGATTTATCTTCCAAAGGTTTTCGCCTCATCGACCTCGAAACTTACACCAACATCAGCGGCAATCGGCAATGGATAGGCGTATTCATGAAGGGCGACTATGAACAAGCTTTGCACCGCAACTTATCCAAACAAGAATTCCAAGCCAAACAAAGGGAACTCACCAAACAGGGACTTCGCCTTATCGACCTCGAAGTATATACTTCAAAGGGCGAGCAGTATTGGTCGGGCGTTTGGAGAGAGGGGAATGCACCTCATGCTTTGCATCGGGGCGAACGTTTTTGCCCTTTTTACAAAAAGGTGGAGGAGTTGAGAGGAGAGGGGTATGAATTGTTTGATTTGGAGCGGTATTAAAAACTTATCTATTTTGATAAAGGAAGCTCGAATAAGTAATGATATGTTTCTTTGATTGGAGGTTATCGGGAGGCATCCCATGTGACAGCTAATTGATTATTTTTTAGATAGAGGTTAATTTAAAATGTTGATTACATGGTCAAATATTGCAGAAGTCAAAAGAACGAAAATCGAACTAATTTCTAATTAGTTCGATTTTCGTTAAAAATTATATTACCTTTGCAATGTAGAAATATACGTTTAAATTAAAAAAAGATTCACAACAAAAATATGTTGTGAACCTTTTCTAAAAACCAAATCAATAAAATTAGGCTATAACAATAGTACAATTTTACTAATTATTTCAATTGCTAAATAAATAGCAGTTAACACTAATACTAAAAATTGCATTTTCTTTTTCATAAAAGAAATGTTTAAATTACAGAAAACAAGAGGCTCGCTGGATCTGCAAATCTTAAAGCGAGCTTCTCTTGTATATTACAATCATTGTAATACGCCACAAATATACAAATTCCTCTCCTTCATACCTAATTTTTCAAATTCCTTTACTCTCTCTTCTATGTTTTACTCTAAAAAAAATGGCAAAACAATAACAAAATAGGAGTAGTCCTATTTTATTTAGAAGTCTTACCCCTTTTGCTTTTTTAGAAGTTCATACTGCGAAAGATTTGGATGCCTCAAATTATTGAAAAAAAAGAATGATTTTTTTTTTCTGCTATCCTATTTTCATTGTCTATAGAAGCATTAAAGGGAGGTTAAAAAGATTGAATTGGAAGTTTGGGATTAAAAATAATCCTACTTGCTCAACATCTTTTAAAATCTACTCTTATCTAATCATTCCTATAGATTTTATACACCACCCACCCAAACCATTTAATTCACAGTTCTTCTCAGTACTTAATATGCTGCAATTTAAAGATTCTTTTGCAATTTCCCAAATGTAATTAATTTATTTACAGAGGGTTACATGGTGGGAATTTTGTGTTAAGCATCACATAGACTATCTTTAAGGGGTGGAAACCTAAATTTAATGGTGTCAAAAAAAATCTTCAAAAAGACAAAATAATACCACGTTGTTACGTTTATTCTGTCTTTTTGAAGAGTTCTTGTGAAAAAACACCTACAAATGAAATTTAGGATTGAAGTTTAAGAAAACCTGATTCTCAAAATTTACTCCCACTCAATCGTCCCTGGAGGTTTTGAAGTAATATCATACACCACCCGATTCACATGAGGCACTTCATTCACAATCCGTGTAGAAATTTGCTCCAATACATCATAAGGAATCCTTGCCCAGTCAGCCGTCATTCCATCTGTACTCGTCACGCCTCTTAGTGCAATAGCCGTATCATAGGTACGTTCATCACCCATCACACCCACACTTCGGATGCCCGTATAAACCGCAAAATATTGCCAAATGTGTTTGTCCCAACCTGCTTTGGCGATTTCACTTCGGTAGATATAATCCGCCTCTCTTAGAACCGCCAATTTCTCTTCCGTAATGTCACCAATTATCCGAATCGCAAGACCAGGTCCAGGGAAAGGTTGACGCTCGGTGAGGTAGCTGGGTAAGCCAATTTCACGACCGACTGCCCGTACTTCGTCTTTGAACAAGTCTTCCAAAGGCTCAATAATTTCTTCAAAATCAACATGGTCAGGAAGTCCACCGACATTGTGATGGCTTTTGATTTTTGCGCCATGCTTGCTGCCACTTTCGATGATGTCGGCATAGATAGTACCTTGCACCAAATAGTCGACTTTGCCAATCTTTTTGGCTTCCTCTTCAAAAACCCGAATGAATTCCTCCCCGATGATTTTTCGTTTTATTTCAGGGTCACTCACACCTGAAAAAAAAAAAAAAAAGCGTTCTTGGGCATTCACCCGAATCAATTTGAGTTTGAATTCCCCTTTGAAAAACTCCTCTACTTCATCGCCTTCATCCTTCCGCAAGAGTCCGTGATCCACAAAAATGCAGGTCAATTGCTCGCCCACTGCATGGTGAATCAAAGCCGCTGCAACAGAAG
>JBGCDY010000184.1:0-4852 GCA_045105835.1 Chitinophagales bacterium | reverse complement strand
GGATATTAAAAGAACTACTTTTAGTCACACAGACGATACGAAGGGTGCGCTCGCAAGCGAAGCGGGACGAGCTGATGTTGGTCGTGCATTGACTTGTGATGAGGTCGCATGGACAATTGATATGGAAGTATATGGAGACGGAAGCACTCAGTTTGTAGGAGCACAGACCGTTGTTGAGTTTACTCCTCCAAACGATGACCCCGCAAACAATCCTTTTGAATTTATAGATGCGACTCTTTCGGTTAATGGCACACCAACAGGGTGTGTATTAACAGTTCCTGCACCTGTTTTCAGTGGAGGGGATTTGATATATACTTTTGATTTATCAACCTGTTTGGCTGCAAATGGAATTACATTAGTAGAAAACGATGTACTTCAATTGGTTGGTAACTTCAATATTTTGGATGTTCCCGACATTGGAGGAGCATTCACTTTCTTGTATCCAAGAGGAGATGCGAATGGCACAGATGGAGCAGGAACAGTATTTGGAGATTGTGACAATTATGGAGGTGAAAACTTTTATGTAGCCAATCCAGAAGTCACTCCTTCAATTGTTTCGGTTAGCCAAGATGGTTGTGGAGTTTATACGGTTACAGGAATCATTGCCAACAATTCACCAACAGGAGACGATTTCCCAAATGAATATCGTCCCTATTTTGGAGAATTGTCAAGCATTCAATTCACCATGCCAACGGGGTATGATTTTGTAGTAAGTTCTGGGCAGTTGGAGATTATTGGAGCTGTCGGTAGCCCATTCTCGTTAGTTCCTGTTATTGGAGGGAATGACGAAACTTTCCAATTTTCAGGTACTTGGCCCATTCCAGATCAAGATGTTGCAGGTACACAAGCTACTTTTACTTTTCAATTAGCTCCAAATTGTGCTTCTGCAAGTGGGAATATTGATTTTGATATTTCTATTAATGACGAGTTTTTATACGCAGAACCTTTTGAAGCTGCTTGTTTGAGTGATAATGTCTACAATTTGACAGGAACACTCAACCACTCCAATCCCAATATTTTACTCAATCCTTTAGCGCCAGTTCAAAATGCTGTAGATAATTCGATCTCATGGGAAATTCAAGTATGTAATTTAGGAAGTGGAGACTACGAACAAGTGTGGGCTTCTTTCGAAAATGCTTCAAGCAATGTATCTTATGCCTACTTATACGACATTACAGATAGCCTGAGTTCAGGTAGTGCAAAGGAATTGATTACCTCAACTTCCGCATTTGGAGTAGGAACGAATATTTGGGCATACCTCGAAACTCCAGGAAATCCCATGCCATTTACTCCTTCTGAGTGTCGTTTTTATGAGCTGATTGTGACCTATTCTACTTGTTCTTCGGACGATATACAAGTAACAGTTGGAGCAAATTGTAGCAATAATCTTATTGATCCAATAGCAGGGTATATAGGTGCTTTTGGAAGCTACACATGTGCAAATGAAAGTACTGCAACGATAGGTTTCGTTCCTCAAGAAGCAGGCTTACAAATTAATTTATTGAGCGAACCTTCTGACCCAATTTTACTTTGTAATGATGAAACCTATGAGTTAGAAATTAAAAATACCAAAACAGGAACGGTATACGATATTGAATTTGATATTACGTTGCCTAATTCAATGTCTTTTGTGTCTGGAACATTTGAATTTTCGTATCCTTATGATGAGATAAGTCCTGCATCTATTGGCGATCCAGTCTTTGTAAGTACAACCGCAAATGGCGATTTGTATCGTTTTAATCTAAACGATCTCAGTGTTAATTTGGATGCAATGAATGGATTAGTAGGCGTTCCAGTTGATAATCCTGTTGACAATCGTGCGTTCTTGCGTTTTGATGTAGAAACAGCATGTGGTTATACTTCTGGAGATGCAATTCGATTTGTGGCTGGTGGTTTGGATCCATGTGGAGTTCCTTCGACTAGTATTCTACAAGTCTCAGGACTTTATTATATTGAAAACCCCATTCCTTACAATTTAGACATAGACCCTAACCTTTTGAATTATCCTGTAAATTTGGCGTCCTGTGATGCCAATGGAGCTTCTACTTTTACTACTTCTATTTTTAATCAAGGACCAGAAGGATTAGATGGCACAAATAGTGACAGTATAATCATTGTACTTCCATCGAATATGCTTTATCAAGCCACAAGCTCTACAATTGAAGAGCCTACTATTACTACTGTGAATGGCGATCAAGCAAGACTTGCCTTTCCTCTCAACACTCCCATTCCAGTGAACACTAATTTTACATTTGGCTTTGATGTAGATGTTCCAGAAGGAGATTATGGCTGTGAATTAAATATTATTACAGTTGAAACACTATTCTATAAAACATTCACTTGTACAGATGATTTACAAGCCTGTCCAACTTTGGTACCTACAAGTGATATTAAAAATTTAACAGTCAATTTTGTAAAACCTCAAATTGCCCTTTCTGGGTCTGTCAATGCTGCCTGTTCTGGTACAGGAGTTGGAGAAGTTGTTGAAGCTACTTTCAACATCAACAATACAGGGGGCGCAGAAAAAGCATCAAATACATATGTTATTTTCTACGATGATGAAGGCAACGGAACTTACGACGGAACTGAAACAGTCTATGAGACTTATTCTATAGCAACCGTTCCAACAGGAAATAATTCCTATACCCACAGTTTCAATGTTCCAAATGGAGCAGGCTGTAGTATGAATATTTTTATTGAAGGAGATACAGAATGTATGTGTATTCCTACTGACTTAGATTTGGTTTTTCCATCTATTGAATACGAAAATGCAGGAACCAACTTTAGTATTTGTCATGGAGGAACAGGAACAATGGGCTGTGGAGACAATGTTGCAGGCTATACTTATTCTTGGACAGAACCAGTTTCTGGTGCATTGAGTAGTTTGACCGATCCAAATGCAACGATTAATGCGGATGTATTATTGAACAATGCTACGGCAAACAATCCAAATCCAGGAAATGTGACCTATACATTTACATTAGAAACCAATAGAGGTGGTGTATGTACCACTACAGATGACATGGTTGTTACAGTTTATCCAAACTTAAACGGTTCAGAAACACTTTACGTATGTCAAGGTGATGGAGCAGCCATCAATATGGTACTAAACAACCAAGGGCACACTCCAGCAACGGGTACAGCATGGTCATGGACTCCAGATGTAGGCAATCCTGCAGGTGGAAGTTTAAGTGCTGCCAATGTGCAAAGTCCTACATTCAACACCTCCAGTTTTGGAACATTTGTATATGACCTTTCTTATACCAGCCCAGATGGTTGTGCTGCCACTTATCAAACCACTGTTGTTGTTCCAGAAAGACCAGTCGTTTCAGCAGGTGCAGATGATGAGATTTGTGTAGCAGACAATGATTTTACCTTCGCTGCAACAACTACCGTTGGAACAGGAACTTGGACCAAAGTAAGTGGCCCCAATCCAGTATCTTTTGACAATGCATCAAGTGCAACTGCAACTGTTTCTGGATTACAAGGTGGTAATTGCTATGTATTCCGTTGGACAGTTGTAAATGGAACAGATGGAAGTGGAGGGGATGTCTGCACTGTATCTGATGACATTCAGGTTTGTAAAATAACTGCCCCAGCTGCAAATGTAGACCAAGATGTATGTGGAGTTTCCACTACTTTGGCCGCAAATACTCCGCAAAATGTAGGCGAAACAGGAACATGGACACAAGTAAGTGGCCCAACAACAGTTACCTTTTCTCCAGATGTCAATACCCCTACTGCCACAGTCACCAATATGATTGCATCAGAAACAGGCATCGAATACGTATTGAGATGGACAATCACCAATACCAACTGTACTGAATCAGATGATGTAAGTATTACAGTTTTTGAAGCCCCAACAATTAGCGCAGGAACAGATCAAGAATTGTGTGAACAAACAAGCACTACATTGACAGGTACAACATCTGCTGGTTCAGGAGTATGGAGTATCTTAGACAATGGAGGCGACTTAGATGTAGCAGTGGATGCAAGTGGAAATGTCACCAATATGGACGAAGGAACTTGCTACACATTCAGATGGACAGTCACCAATATTTGTGTAATCACAGACGATGTTCAAGTATGCAATATCAGTGGAGCATCAGCAGGACCTGACCAACAAATTTGTGCAACTACTTCACAGCTTGCAGCAACGACTCCCACGGTAGGAACAGGACAATGGTACATTTCAAGTGAATCAGATGCTTCGGATGCCATTTTCAATCCATTGGATCCAAACACAGGAGTTGCCAACCTTCAATCAGGAATTGTTTACGAATTTGTTTGGGAAGTTACCAATGGGAGTTGTTCCGCAAGAGACACAGTTCAAATCGATACCGATGGTACCCCAATAAGTATATCCGCAGGTGCTGACCAAGAACTTTGTAATGTGACAACTACAAGCCTAACAGGAACAACCTCTTCTGGAACAGGAGCTTGGACAATCAGTGATAACGGCGGAGATGGAGACGTAGCCATTGATGCAAGTGGAAATGTCACCAATATGAATACAGGAACTTGTTACTCTTTCTTATGGACAGTAACGGATGGCACTTGTTCTTCAACAGATGAAGTAGATGTATGTGTAGACGAATTGCCAACTGCTGCCGCAGGTGCAGATCAAGATCTTTGTATCACCACGACTGCCTTAGCTGCAACAACACCAACCGTAGGAACAGGCGTATGGACATTGACAAGTGGTTCAGGATTGACTTTTAATCCAAATGATCCAGCAACAGGTGTTTCCAATCTTCAAGCAGGACAAAGCTACACCTTCACATGGACAGTGACCAATGGTTCTTGTGTCGCAACAGACAATGTAATTATTAGTATAGATGCCAGCCCAACA
>JBGCDY010000183.1:0-8254 GCA_045105835.1 Chitinophagales bacterium | reverse complement strand
GAAGCAACAAGAGGAAGGTGAAGAAAAATTGAAGGGCAAGTCTTATGAGGAACTCGAAAAAGAATCAAGAGAGAAGGCTTTGGAGAATCAAAACCGTTTTTTCAAACGCCTCAATGAGTTGGAACAAAAGGATCACCTGAGCACTTATCTTAATGCTATCACTGCTGTATATGACCCACATACGGGCTATTTCCCTCCCAAAGACAAGGAGAATTTTGACATTCAAATGTCTGGTCGTTTGGAAGGTATTGGTGCGAGGTTGCAGGAGCGTGATGGCTATATTAAGGTAAGTGAAATTGTTCCTGGTAGTGCGTCTTGGAAACAAGGTGAATTAGAAGCTGAGGATGTGATTTTGAAAGTGACACAGGTAGATACCAAGTTAGCAGACTTGAGTCCTTTGGCAGCCAAAATGATGTTGAGTTATTTGGACAAAGACGAAGATGTGGACTACAAGGAGAAAAAATACCAGATGATTGATGTCAATGTGGATGTCGATGTAGTAGATATGAGATTGGACGATGCAGTTCAGTTGATTAGGGGGAAGAAGGATACGGATGTGACTTTGACCGTCAAAAAAGTGGATGGAAGCATCAAAGAAATTACCATCACAAGAGATGTTGTGGTGATTGAAGAATCTTATGTCAAATCTGCAATTGTAGAAGAAGGTGATGCGGGCGAAAGATATGGTTATATCTACTTACCCAAATTCTATGCGGACTTCAATAGCGATGAAGGTCGTAGCTGCTATGAGGATGTGAAGAAGGAATTGGCAAAAATGAAACAGGAAAATATAGCGGGCATCTTGTTGGACTTGAGAAACAATGGTGGTGGTTCGCTTAGAGATGTTGTAGGAATGGCGGGTTTGTTTATTGAAGACGGTCCTATCGTTCAGGTCAAACAAAAACAAGGTAGACCAGATGTATTGAAGGATGTAGATCCAAGGGTTCAGTATGATGGCAAATTGGTCGTGATGGTAAATTCGTTTAGTGCATCAGCTTCAGAAATCATGGCTGCGGCAATGCAGGACTATGGTCGTGCAGTGATTGTAGGTAGTTCGGCTACTTTCGGAAAAGGTACGGTTCAGCGTTTTATTGACTTAGACCAATCTATCAGCAGCGACTTCAATGAATTCAAACCTTTGGGTTCTATCAAATTGACCATCCAAAAATTCTACCGCATCAATGGTGGAACGAATCAATTGAAGGGTGTGATTCCTGATGTGATTTTACCTGATTCTTATGCTTATATCGAAGTGGGCGAAAAAGAACAAGATTATTCTTTGCCTTGGGATGAGATTGCACCTGCCGATTTTGAGGCTTTTGACCACCCTATCAAAAACAGAGAAGAGGTCTTAGAAAACAGCAAGAAAAGGGTAGCGAGTCACCCCACTTTCCAATTGATCGAGGAAAATGCTCAACGATTGAAAAAACAAAGAGAAGAATCCGCTTATACGCTTTGCTTGGACAAATACAATCGCCAACAAACCAAATTGGAGGCAGAAAGCAAACGATTTGAGGACATTGAAAAGACCATTGAGGGATTGACGGTTGCTTCTTTGAAGTCGGATAAAGAAGCTGTTGAAGCAGATGAGGAAAAAAAGAAAACCATTACCGAATGGCACAAAGATTTGAGCAAGGATGTGTACTTGTACGAAGCTTTGCAGGTCTTGAAGGATATGGAAGAGGTTCAGTAAGATTAGTAATTAGTTGATTAGTGACTGGTGATTGGTCTTCACAATAGTTGATTGATTATCAAATTTCAAGCGAAAAATTAGTGATTGAAGCACTATAAGAATAAAAAAAACCTCATTACAATTTGATTGTAATGAGGTTTTTTTATTTGCATAAAATCGTATAGGCTTACTGTTTGAAGCAGATAGAAGTTTGGTAATTCGTAGAAATTAGAGAAGTCAAGCCTATAAGGTTTAAACTTCAAGTATCGCTACAAAACCTTCATCACCTCCTTATCCTTCCCATACACATCCTTCTGAAAACGCGTCACCCCATTGTCATCCACCCAAGCCGTGAAATAAGTAATGTAAACAGGGATTTTTTCGTCAAGCGAAACCCTTGTATTTTTCTTACCCTCCAATACCTTTTCAATCTTTTTGGCATCCCATTTTGGGTTGTCTTGCAATAAATATTCTGCAAACTGCACAGGATTGTCTAAGCGAATACAACCATGACTGTAAGCACGTTCTGCTTTGACAAACAAACTCTTAGAAGGCGTATCGTGTAGGTAAATGTTGTATTTGTTTGGGAACATGAATTTCACCGTACCCAGTGCATTTTTCTTACCAGGTTCTTGTCGAATCGTGTAAGGAAATCTTCGCCTACTCACTTTTGACCAATTCACATTATAGGGATTGATAACTTTACCGCCCGAAAATACTTTCATGTTTTGGCGGTTCAAATAACTGAGATTTTGCTTCAATTTGGGTAAAATTTCCTTGGTCGCAATACTGTAGGGAACTGTCCAGTAAGGATTCAAGTCAAGGTAGCGTATGTGGTTGTCGAAAATAACCGTTTTGTGATTGGTTTTGCCGACCATCACCTTTTTAGTTAGGTCGATTTCGCCCTTTTTATACACGTCGAGCTGGTAGGCGGGGATGTTGATAAACACAAAAAAGTTGCTGTATTCGTTGGGCATCCATCGCCATTGTTCCAAAGCTACCTGAATTTGTCGGATGCGCTGTTTCAGTGGCGCATTGAGTACCGAAAGGGTATTGGGACCAATCACCCCATCGTCTGCAATGCCATGTTGTCGCTGAAAAGCCACCAATTTGTGGAACACCACGGAATCAAAAATTGCAGGGTTGTGAATACTGTCTATTTTGGTCAAAATCAAGGAGTCCTCCAATTCGATAATTTTCGCAAAAGAACCTCTCAGAGTGTCCATATTCACCTCTGTTTTCAAGACTCCAATGGTGCTTGATTTTGAATCATTCAAGGTTTGGGGTAGGGTTTCTTCAAAAAACAAGCGTTGGCGAAGTTCCGCCACTTCTTTCTCCTCCATTCCCACTGCCAATTTCCCGCTTTTGAGTGTCGTTTTCCATTCTCCTTTTTCGCTTTGAAGGTTTTGGTAGTATGCCAATGAAGCCATCAACTGTTTGTATTCTGCATGTTGTGGTCGGCTTTGATGAAAAAATTGTTGAATACCTTTGTCATCCAATGCTTTTTGAAGTCTTGTGACAAAGTTCGCTTTCCCATCTTTTTGGATATTCCATCCGATGTCAATTTTGTCAGAATTCAAACGTCCATGACGCAAATCATGGGCATAATGCAAAACTGCATCGGTAATCAACAAGTCCATTTGAGATAAAAAATTCTCATCTGACATAAACTTGGCATCATATACCAGATTGATTTCATTGTACAATTTGGTGAGCATATCGCCGTGGTAATCTTTGGACTTCAAAGCCTCTTTAGAAGCATTTTCAATTTGACGAATCGCATCACTCGCCCGTCCATACAGCGTATATCCATTGTGCCAAATAGGTTCGTAATTCCGCATTTTGTAAAAAGAATCCACAAGAGCAGGATGATATAAACCTTGCTTGAACACACTTTTTGAAGCAGGGGTAATCACTTTTTGAAGCAAATCATAAATGCTTGAATCTTTTATACTCGGTGTTACAATTGCAGCAGGTTGATTTGGAATGGTGTCTTGTTCTGTTGTTGTTTCTTGTTCAATAAGAAGTTCCTCTTCTGCTGCAGCTATTTTTTCTTCCTCTTCTACTTCTGCCGATTCTTCTTCGGTATAAGGTTCTTCCTCAAAAGAAGAAATCTCGAAATCATCCAATCCTTCCTGCAAATCTTCAAAATAAGCCGCCAAACTTTCGCTTCTAAGCGCATTCTGCAAACCATCTATCAAGAGCAACCGAGTGGTTTCTTCCTCTGTTTCACTTAGATTCGTTTTTTTGCCCTCCGTATTGTCATGAATATTGAAGGCATAATTCAATGCTGCATCGGTCAATAGTAAATCAAGGTCGGATAAACTATTGAAGTCAAATATACCAAAAGGAAGTAATTCACCTTTGATATTGTCATAAACAGAGTTGATTTCTTCTAAATGATACTCGCCTTCAATACTTGCATTTTCGAGTACACTGATCATTTCATTCGCAAAAATGAAGGTGGTCACGGGATTGTACCAAAGCGGCTGACAACCTTGTTCAGTATATACCTGATGTGTCCAATCTGGTTGAGTCAGTTCTATTTCGTCAATTTGGAGCATGGTCATCCATCCATTAAACTGTTCACAATCGTCTTGTGAAGCGGTAACAGCGACTTGTCCATAGGTTTGAGAGGGAGTGACAAGGAAAAAAATAGAAAGAATGAGGCTTAATAAAAAAGGGTGCTTTGCTTTCATGCTGATTAGGGTTTGAGGTTTTTGATGCTTTTAGGAAGGCGGGGTTTAATGGAATAAAGATAGTAAAACCGTTTGAAAGGAATCCATAAAAAGGAAACGAAGAATCAAGAAATATGTTTACCTAGCCTACCTCAATGGGCTTGATGAATAATAATCCATCATAGACGGTTATTTTTCCTCAAGAAATCATTAGTTTTGCAGCCCTTCTGAATGCTGCAAATACAAGTTGAAGATTTTAACAAAACCTGTTTCAACAGCATTCCTCATTGGGAAATATTGAAAAAATTAAGATTGATTATCATGTCCGAAGAAAGAAACGATATATTTGCTACTGCAAAAGAACTTTTAGAGCAGGTCGAACAATTCACCACAACTAACAAAGAGGAGTTAGAGCAATTTCGCATTGCCTATTTGGGAACAAAAGGAAAGCTCAAAGGACTTTTTGCAGGCTTCAAAAGTGTGCCCAATGAGCGAAAAAAAGAATTTGGACAGGTAGCCAATGCGGTAAAACAAGCGGCTGAAAATAAATTGGCTACTTTGAAGGCTGCAATAGAAGATACTTCAACCAATACGATTGAAGTACCTGATTTGACTTTGCCGATGAATACCATGCCTTTGGGGAGTCGCCATCCGATCTCAATTGTCCGCAATCAAATCAACGCAATTTTTACCAGAATTGGTTTCACCATTGCAGAAGGTCCCGAGATAGAAGACGATTGGCACAATTTCACTGCCTTGAACACTCCTGACGACCACCCTGCAAGGGATATGCAAGATACGTTCTACATCCAAACCAATCCTGTGAATGTATTGCGTTCACAGACTTCAACGGTGCAGGTGCATGTGATGGAAAATCAAGAACCTCCCATTCGTATCATCTCTCCAGGTCGAGTATACCGAAACGAAACCATATCAGCCAGAGCGCATTGTCAATTCCACCAAGTAGAGGGTTTGTACATAGACAAAGATGTGTCCTTTGCGGATTTGAAGCAAACGCTCTTGTATTTCGCCCGTGAAATGTTTGGTAAAGAAACCAAGATTCGCTTGCGTCCTTCTTATTTCCCCTTTACCGAACCAAGTGCAGAGGTGGATATTTATTGGGGCTTGAAAGACGAAATCGACTACCGTATCACGAAAGGTACTGGTTGGCTCGAAATTTTGGGCTGCGGTATGATTGACCCCAATGTCCTCAAAAATTGTGGCATTGACCCAGAAGAATATTCGGGTTATGCTTGGGGAATGGGTGTCGAAAGAATTGCGATGTTGAAATACCGCATTGGAGATATTCGATTGATGTTCCAAAATGATGTACGGTTTTTGAAGCAGTTTGGGTCGGCATTGTAATACTTAGATTTAAATTTTATCTCGCATACATTTATCAATGTATGCGTCCGAAAAAGGCTTTTGGAGTTTGTTTTACAAAACAAGAAACTTCAAAAGCCTTTTCTATTTCACCCAAGAGTAACCTACAAAGTGATTGTAGACCTCGAATTTCCCCTTCAAATAATTGGTGCGAGATTGAATACTCTTCAAACCCAAGCCTCCTTTTACTTGCATTTCTGCAACATCAAACCCCTTTCCATCGTCTTCAACAGTAATGGTCAATTCTCCTTCCACTTTTCTCACCACGACTATTCCAAAGCCTTAAAGCAAAATCAGCTCCTTATTCCAGTGTTCAGACTCCTATCTAACTGGTAAATAAAGACTTTTACGCCCATAATAATTAAATGACATTTAAATGACAATTAAATGGCTTTACTCACCTACCTGATTGAATTTTCGCTTGTTACAAAACAAGTTAACATGAAAACACATGCATGAATTATATTTAATTAATTTAAATTTATTATTAAAATTAATTTAATAAAATGAATTTCAATTCATTATAAAAATAATAAAATCACCCGTTGACAAAATAAATTCTCTATTACAATATACAATATTTTTTTTCATCTAATTATATCATATCTTTGTTTAAGCAACAGATTTTTAATACTTTTTTTTATCGGAATGAATGTTTTCTAAATCTCTAAAAACATATAATTATTTGTTAACACAAAACTAATTTTTACTATCAATATATCATTTTTAATTACAGATTTGTATATAGTTGACTATTACTCTTTTTCATTCCATAGATATATTTTTTGACTTTCCAGATTTTTGATTCATAAATATTTTTTTTTAATAATATTTCATACTACTATTAAAAAATAATCATATTAAATAATTTTTATTTTAAAATTACTTAAATGAAATGGCACTTGTATGACTAAAAACAAAAAATATATGTTAACAACCACTCCACATCTACTAGGATCAAATTCTATCACTTATATATCTACCATTAAAAATGAAGTATTTAAATCTCAATACTGCTACTCTTTTTATTTTCGTATATTTATTTTCCACAATTTCTATTTCTTGTCTAACAACAAGTACACTCTCAGCACAATGCAATCCTACTATCCACATCAACTCAATTGACAGCAATGACTCTTTCTGTCAATCAGATGCTCCTTTTGAGGTATCAGTAAATGAAGTAGTTGAAAAAGGGTTATTCATAGGACAAGGTATAATAGATTCTGATTCAACAGATAATAAAGCAATTTTCGACCCTTCTAAAGTCAGCTATGGAAATCACACTATTGGTTTTGTGGTATTAGAAGGGGGAAACGGTGCCTGTCAAAAAGGAGACAATGCCAGCCTTCCTATTCAGGTCTTACCACACTATGAAAAAAATCCTATTGGAGAAGTGACAATTTGTGCTGACGGTACCAATCAAATCAGCCTAATAGATTACATCCAAACAAGAGTTCGCTCAGATGGCACCTGGAATACCATCAACGACATTACTCCCACAAGCCGTTCGGGTACTATTTCACCCGACCAACTCCAACAACTTGAAGCAGGTACACACCTCTTCACCTACACCGATCCACGATTCCAAAAGCATACAAGCTGCCCAACCGTTGCAGTCAAACTAAATATTACCCAACCTCCTTCAGCTACAAAAATTGACTCGGTAGAAGCCGTATGTGAAGGCGACCGAGCCTATGTGTGTTTAGACGGACTCGTAGATGGTTATTATACAGCAACATATAGCATAGGCTTAGAGGAAATGCCAGTCTCAGACACCTTCATTTCCATCAATGGAAAAGCATTCTTTATGACGACTGAATTATCTAATTCCCAACAACAACAACCAATTAGAATAACAACTATCACTAACACACAGAGTAACTGCCATCAAACTATCAAAGACAATAGCTTAGTGAGTAAATTAAAAATAATAGTATCGAACATACAATAATTAGTACTTAGATTTTTTCATAAACAACTTTAGACTCATGAGACCAAAAATTACTCGTTTGACGACCCGTTGGCTATATAGCCTTTACGGGATTTCTTTATTTTTAGCAAGTATTGGGCAAATAAATGCCCAATGTACTCCAACCTTTGAAGTAGGCTCAACCACAGATGTTGCTGTTAATGCAACAATAGATGTTTGTGATGGTGACGGAGATATAACTATATCTGTTGAGAACTTAACTCCAGCAAATGCTACTTGGTTTGGGAATGGATTGACCAACAAGGCTGCTACTTCTGTAACTTTCAATCCATCCTCGCTTTCAGGAGAACAAACAATCTCTTGGTTTGTAACTGATCCAACAGGTTCAACTTGTAATTCCTTTGATTCCTTTGATATAAAAATCAATGTCGAATCTGCTCCACATGCAGGTGATAATGGAACAGCTTCTATATGAGCAGACGGAACATCCACTATGCATCTTTTTGACTCTTTAGATGACACAAATGGTAGTCCAGATGTATCAGGTTCTTGGAGTACAATAAGTGGAGTTACTCCACCAGGTTTTGCAGG
>JBGCDY010000182.1:0-6409 GCA_045105835.1 Chitinophagales bacterium | reverse complement strand
GGTCACTTATACGGTATCTTCTTCTACCTGTGACGATAGCCATAGTGAAATCATTTATGTAGGTGAACCCGCATTTCCTTCATGGACGATAGAAGGTGGAAACAATGATATTTGCAAAACCGATTTACCAATTGCCGTTTTTTCCGAAAATGAAGGAGGTGCTTGGTGCTGTGAAGATTTTCTCAACTGCAATGCAACAGATGAAAATTGCTTTACCACAACTGATGGGCAAGTCTATTTCGACCCCATTATTGACCTCAACAATGCCGTAGAAACTTATGAATTGTCCTATGTAACCTCTTTCGAGAACTGCAATACCCACATCACAAAAACGATCAATATTTATGCACCTCCTTCAATACCTGAGGTGAGCCAACCAAATCAGATTTTTTGTTTGGGTGAGGTTACAGATGCGTTCCTTTTTGTGAGTACGCCTCTTGTTTATAGCGACCAGTTTTTCACCTTCAATGTCTATGATGAATCGGGCACTTTATTGATTTCGACTGTGAAACCAAATGAAGACATGATTGATTTCACCAATTGGTTGGTAAACAGTGGCACCTACACCTTTTCGATTACGACTGTCAATGGCACTTGTGAAAGTGAAGGAGTGGAGGTGAGTTTTTTGGTGGAGGATTGTTCGTCTGACTTAAATGTAGAAATTGCGACAAACTGTACGGTGGATGAAGAAGGAGTATATGGTCTGTATATCTCGATATTAGGAGGAACTCCTCCTTTTACCATATCTGGTAGTATCGAAGAAACTTTAGAAGGTTTTGAAGCGACTTCTACATTGATTCCCCACGGCATGGGTTATGAACTTTTCGTAGTGGATGCTATTGGAGATGAATTTAGTAAAATTGTAATAGACTCCCCTTGTCCAAGTTTATGCGATGTAAATGCTGATTTCATTCCTTCTGCTAATGTCTTGTGTATAAACGAATCCATCGAATTTCTCAATCTTTCAGAAAATGCCATGACTTACGAATGGCTCGTTGATGGAATAGCAGTTTCGACCGACTTTGACTTGTTCTACACATTTGATGTAGCAGGAGATTATACCGTCACCCTAAATGCCATTGATGGAGATTGCTCCAATACCTTTGAAGAGACCTTTACGCTATTGGATTGCAGTCAAATTGAAGCAGTCAATGATACAGTTTATTTGTGGACGGTTTCAGATATAACTCCTTTTAGGGTCAGTTTCAATATTTTAGAAAATGACTTAGGGGAAATAATTGAATTGCGAGAGGTTTTCTATGATGAAGATATCAATGTAGGAGAGTATCTATCTTTTGCACCAAATGGGGATATACTTTTCGAACCTACCGAGGCAGAGGGTCTGACAGACGTGATTTCTTATCAAATAGAAGATGTCAATGGAAAAACGGCTGTTGCGGATTTGGTCTTGATTATAGATGTGATTTCAGAATCTGTGGATAGCGATTCTTCTTTGGTTGCCTCTATTTTGGGTGAATGTATGTCTTTCGAAAATGCAACGGTGACGGGAGTATCTACTGCCTACACCAAAATTGATGCCTTCCAATTGGATTTTGCAGCAGGAGTTATTGGAGTGGATGCAAGCGAACTGCCTTTTTCTGAAGGGGTTTTGCTGACTACAGGAAGTGGATTGGACGGTATTTTGAGCCCCAATACGATTGGTAGCCTTGGAACGAACAATGAATCCGAAGGAGATATAGACTTGGCGAATGAGGGGGAAGAAACCTTTGATGCCTGTGCTTTGGAGTTTGATTTTACCGCTATTTCTGAGTCCATTAGTTTTCCTTATTGGTTTGGTTCAGAGGAATACTTAGGAGGAGAGTTTCCCGATAGAATGGCAATTTTTATTAGCGGAGGAGAATATACCGAACCCACCAATATTGCCGTGTTGCCAGATACAAACGTTCCGATTGGTGTGGAGACTGTCAATGAAATTGAGAACAAGGACTATTTTGTGGCGAATGCGCCGAAAACTCTTCCGCAATACGATGGCTTGACTATTCCGCTTGAAGCCATTGCCAATCTGGACATTGGCGAAACTTATCACATCAAGATAGTGATTGCAGATGTTGGAGATGCCGTATATGATTCAGGTCTATTTATCAAAGCCAATATGAGTGCAGAAGATTTGGATTTAGAAGTGAGCAATGATGTCTTAATCAATCAGGGAGAAAGTACAGAGTTGTCTGCGGAGGTGCTGAATACCACTGCAAATGTGGTTTACGACTGGTCACCTTCCGAAACATTGGACGATGTGAATAGTGCAACACCAATGGCTACACCTTCCGAAACAACGACTTATTATGTCACTGCCAACTTGGGCAATTGTGAATTTATGGACAGTGTATTGGTAACCGTAGCAGAAGTGATTCCTTGTGAAGGACTTTCGGCAGGTACTCTAACGGGTGTTGACCCTTATGTATGTTTTGGAGCAAATGTAGGAGGCGATATTTCACTTACAGCAGAAGGTTTTGAGCTACGAACGGGAGATGTTTTGGGCTATGTACTGCAAGATGCAAGTGGTACAAGTTTGGCTTATAGTTCAGTAGATGCCAATTTTAGTTTTGAAGATTTGGATAGCCCTTTTTACAATACCGAATATTTTGTGTCGGCAGTAGTAGGCGTGGACAATGGGAGTGGAGCAGTGGATTTTGAAGGAGAGTGTGTCAAATACAGTGAGGCATTTCCTGTGGTCTTTTTGGAGAAAGTTATTCTAACCTCGAATATTGTTTGTGACAACAATGATGAGTTCCGTATTGAAGTGAGTGCAACAGGTGGCTTACCCAGTTACTTGCAGGACTCGACTTATCATTTGCCTCAATATGGACTTAGTTTTTTGCAGAGCGAAACAGTTGATTTAGGGCCCTTCAATAATGGAGAAGTTATTGACATTGAGCTAATCGACGATAGAGGGTGTACTTCAATAAGCACGGTGGAACACAATGGTTTGGCTATTTTTGTGGGTGGAACAGAGGTGACAAATGGTTCTTGGGAAATCAATTTTGGAGAATCCATAGGATTGACTGTAATAACAGATGAGGGAACGACTTTCGACTGGACTCCTTCCGAAACTTTGGATGATGCAGATGCTTCAAATCCCACTGCAAACCCAACAGAAACCACGACTTATACTCTGACTGCAATAGTTAATGACGGTTGCGAATTGACTGCAATGGTCACAATTACTGTTCTTTCAGAAGACCCTTGCGCTGGACTTTCGGCAGGGACTTTATCCCTAACCGAACCTTATTATGTATGTTTTGGTGATAAAATTGGCGGAGATACTCCCGTTCTCGCAGAAGGTTCGAGCGTGACGGAAGGGCATGTATTGGGTTATGTTTTGCAAGATGCGGAAGGAGTAACATTGGCTTACAGGTCAGCAAATGCCAATTTTGGCTTTGGAGAAATCACGAATGCGGAATACAATACTGAATATTTTGTGTCGGCAGTAGTAGGCACAGATGATGGAGGCGGAAGTGTAGATTTTGAAGGGGAGTGCATTTTTTACAGCGATTCAGTTTCGGTGGTCTTTTTGCAGCAAATCATTTTGTCTACTAACATTTTATGTGAGAACAATGAAACCTTTTCTGTTGAAGTCAGTGCAATGGGTGGTTTGCCCGCTTTCTTGAATACAGAATTGTACACAGTCGTAGCTTCTGGTCAGACATTCTTCATAGATGGAAATATTGAAGTGGGACCTTTTGGAAATGACGAATTGGCGGATATTGAAGTGGTGGATGACAATGGATGTGAGGGTACGGTTATGGTTGAAAATTATGAATTGTCGATTTTTGTAGAAGGGCTTGATTTGACCAGTGATACTTTGATTATTAGCCAAGGAGAGTCAATTAGTTTGGTGGGAACATTGTTGGGAACAGAGCAAACCGCAATCATTGACTACACCTGGTTTATTGAAGAAAATGCCATTAGTCAATTACCCACGCTTGGTACGACACCTGATACAAGTGGAGTTTATAATTTGATGGTAGAAATTGACGGGAACTGTACCTTGACTGCTAATATCACTGTTTTGGTCTTGCCTACTGCTCAAGACTGTGTAGATGCAATTGTAGTTTGTGATACAGAACCGATTTATTACAACAGTGATGGTGAGGGAGTTGAAGAAATTGATGGATTGATTGAAGCAGGTTGCCTTGGAAATGGAGGCGAGTATCATTCGACTTGGTTTCGTTTACAAATTGATACCGCAACAGCAGCCAATGAATTGCTTCTATTTACGATTAGCCCAAATGATGGTAAAGAAGATTATGACTTTGCACTTTACAAATCCAATGATTGTGGTAACCTTGACGAACCTATTCGGTGTACAGCTGCACCACCTTCTATTGAGTCAGCAAATACAGGATTAAGGCTGGGAGCTACGGATACAGTTGAGGTCTCAGCAATGGACGATGGTTTTGTCAAACCTGTTTCGGTAAATGATGGAGAAGTGTACTATTTGTTGGTCAATAATTTTGCAGGAAACCTTCAAGGCTTCAAACTTGAATGGACAGGAAATGTAGTCTTCAATTGTATTCCTACTCCTGACTGTGCTGCGAGGGGTGGCGAGTTGAGTTTGAATCAAACGGATTATTGTGATGAATCTAATATTTCAGTTACATGGACGTGGGAGGAAGAGAATGATTTATTAAAACATCACTATGTCTTGGCAGCAGACGAAAACACGATTATTCCGATTGATACTATTGGCACTTTTTGTAGGGTTGGGCTAAATTATGAACCAGGTATCAACCCGAATGACTATACAACAATTGATGAAATTGAAGCGGCTATTGACAGTGGGCTTTGCATGGCATTGAGTAATATTGTTTGCTTCGATGTGTTTGAAGTGCCAGATGTGCCTACTTTGTTGAGTAAGGAGTGTGATCATGAACTTTTACACCTCAATGTGAATGCTTTGCAGGATGCAACGATTAGTTGGTATGCTGGAGATACGCTTTTTGTGGAAGGGAATGATGTGCATATTGAAGTAGCAGGCACTTATTCTGTTAGCCAAACTTTGAATGACTGTGAAAGTAATTCATTGGAGGTCGTGGTGAGTGAAGCAGATTTGGTGTGTTTGGGAGATTGCCCTGAGAATTTGGTGCAGAATTATAGTTTTGAGGAATTTGAAATTTGCCCTGATTTTGGAGCATCTATTCGTGAAGCAAATTTTTGGCGTTCTCCATTGGGTACTGCTTTTGAAGCCGACTATTTTAATGAGTGCAATAGTGCTCCTAATAGTTATGGTGTTCCTCAAAATCTATATGGAACACAATCTACAATTCCTCCTGAAGAAATGGCTTATGCAGGGATAGTTGCTTACAACGGTTTAGATAATGATATAACCAAAAGAGAATTTCTTCAAACTGAATTGACTGATACTTTGATAGAAGGGCAAACTTATTGTGTGTCGATGCAAGTCAGTCTTGCAGAAAGTAGCCAGTTTGCTATTAATAACTTGGGCATTTATTTTTCTGATAGTCAAATAAATGGAACTGATATTGAAGGTGTTTTAAATCCTCAAATTCAGCATCCCGCTTTTCTGACTGATACCGTAAATTGGATGGAAATCCAAGGTACTTTTAAGGCAACGGCAGAGCTTAAACATTTGATTATCGGTAATTTTGACCCAAATAATGGAACTGCTTTGGTGAATGAAAATGGCAATGGACAGGCGTACTACTATATTGACATGATTCAAATTCGTCCTATCAATGAGATTGAAGGCTTTACGGTATTCAATCAAGACAATGAAGAATTGGAGGTTGTAGACAATACGGTAATTGTGTGTCCTAAAGACACGACGATTAGAATGGAAGCAATTGTTTCTTCTACCAATTATGCTTGTGATTTGGGGTGGGGAAACAGTGTAGATAGTCTAGTGCCTCAAACGAGTTTTACGGTTTCTGCATTAGAGAGCGATACTATGACTGTGTACCCGTTTTGGGTGAGCAATGGTTTTTGTGACATAGCGGATAGCTTGGTCGTTGTATTGGGAGAATTAGACGAAAATGGAGATTGTGTATTATCTGTTTGTTCGGGAGCAGAAGCTTTGATGAATGCACTGCAAAATGTAGGTGTTGACTTGCCTTATTCAAGGACGGCAATGGAGGTGCAATCAATGGATTTGGAGGATTTGGTACGCTATGAATTGAGCCAGTTGGCTGAAAATACGGTTGGTTTTGACTCCAATTTATTGGCTGATTTTGAAGTGAATATGTTGATGAATAGCTTACAAACGGCTTGTGACCCTACTCGACTTCAAATATTGCCCAATTCGATTGTATACGACAATTCTGACCCTTCCAATTATGCTTATATAGGAGAAGATCAACTGACTTATACGGTTTCTTTCCCTGATTGTGAAACGGTTACCCAAACATTGAGGGTGAACATTCAATGCCCT
>JBGCDY010000181.1:0-3045 GCA_045105835.1 Chitinophagales bacterium | reverse complement strand
CCCCCACAAATTGTATCGTAACCGCACCTTTTGAAGGATTTGTAGTCGCCTCAACCTCCCATTTTTTGTATTCCCCGATGTCCACAAAGGTATGAATGGAATAGAAAAAAACGGCGGATGCCATTGCAGCCAATAGCAGTAGAAAAAGGGTGATTTTTTTTAGGATTTTCATGGTGGTTGGTTATTGGTGACTGGTTTAAATATGCTCCCCCTTTTTCGTCATTCTGCAACAATCTTATGTGTAAATCGAATCAAACTTGAGGCAAGTAAAACCTTCTGAATGCACCAGTTGAATATTGTAAGCAAATCAAACGCAGCAGATATAATGTGAGAACAAATCAGTTCTCAAAAAACGTTTAATTAATTCAAAGCTTAAACCTTATAGGTTTTTCTTTATGTATTTTCTCTGGATAATCTATATTGTATGAATTTTCAGAAAACAAACCTATAAGGTTTTATTCCCTAAATTTACTTTTGTCCTGTACTTAGACCACCCTTACAAAAACGCCTAAAAAGCATTCACTTCTGGAATCTTCTCCTGCCAATTCACCACTCCTTCCAACTGATGCCCCAATTGAAACAAAGTCGTTTCATCTCCAAATTTGCTGACCATCTGAACCCCAATCGGCAAACCGTCTGCATTCCAAAAAGTAGGAACAGAGGAAGCAGGTTGTCCAGTGATGTTGAAGATAGCGGTCATAGGCGAAAATTCCGAAGCCTTTTGCATAGCCCCCAAAGGATTCTTGGCATCTTGGGTAATGAAACCAATCGGCACAGGCGGCAATGCCAGTGCAGGACTCATCCAAACATCTATGTCCACAAATTGCTGCATAATGCTGCGGGCAATCTTGTGCATTCCCAATCTCGCCAACTCATAATCCGCCGCATTTATCTGTTGCGAAAGCTGATACAAGCCCCAAGTCAAAGGCTCGACCATAGATTGAGGGGGTTCTTTGCCTGTCATTTTTTTCATCATCGCCAAGGCAGAAGTCGCACCAGCTGCCCAAAGCGTGGTGAAAATCTCTCCAATTTGACGACCCTTGAGTGGCATCTTCAAGGGCATTTCGACCAATTCATGTCCCAAAGAACGGCACATTTCCACCGCTTCCATCGTTGCCTTTCGACAATCCTCATGCACCTTTCCGCCCATAGGTGTATCCAAACAATAACCAATTTTGAGTTTTCGGACAGGCTCATTTAGAGCTTCCAAATAACTGCCCGTTTTGGAAGGTGGATAATAAATGCTGCCAATTTCATTGCCTTCGGTGAGGTCGAGAACTGCCGCAGAATCCCGCACACTTCGGGTCAAAACGTGTTCTGCCACCAAACCACTGATGAGTTCGCTAAAGTTAGGCCCCAAAGGATTGCGTCCTCTCGTGGGCTTCAAGCCAAACAAACCACAACAAGAAGCAGGAATCCGAATCGAACCTCCTCCATCATTTCCATGCGCCACTGCCACGATTCGTGCTGCGACAGCTGCCGCAGAACCTCCACTCGAACCACCTGGAGTCAAATCAGTATTCCAAGGATTGCGAGCCGCACCAAAGCTATGGGATTCGGTGACAGGCATCAAGCCAAATTCTGGCATATTCGTTTTGCCAATCACAATAAAACCCGCCTTTTTGAAACGTGCCACCAATTCACTGTCGTAATGCGGTTTAAAATTTTGGAACAAGCCCGAACCGCTTGTCATCCGCACTCCTTTGTAGGCTGCAATACCGTCTTTCAACAACATCGGCACACCCGCAAAAGGAGCAGATTTATCGACCTTTTCGGCTGCTTGCCTTGCCTCCTCATACATGGGTGTAATGACCGCATTCAATTGAGGATTGAGTTGTTCGATGGCATCAATGGATAGATTGACAAGTTCCAAAGGACTGATTTCACCTTTGCGAATCAAATCTGCCTGTGCGATTCCGTCTAATTGCAGAATGGATTTCATCTGTTTGTTTTGTATTTTTGGAATGGGAGAACCCTAACAACTAAAATCATGAAAGGAGACTATGGTAGTCTATTCCTTTGAAAATCAAACTACCATAGTCTTTATATTCCGTCAGAATAAAAAATATGTTTTAGTCAATCCTAGCATCAATAACGAGGGGTTTAAAACCCCTCGTTATTGATGGTTTAAACCTGCGCCGCACCATATTCTGCCACCAAACCAAACTGCCAAGCATGGTAACGTAGGTGTTGGTAATGAAACAATTCCAACTCTTCAAAAGTCAATTCTCCAAAGAAAGGATTGTAGGGAATAAAGTCTGGATTGGCTTCAAAATGAGTATAAAACCGCTCTACTGCAATCGGAACTTGGGCAATTGCTTCTTCGAGTGAAGCATACCTCAATTCGGGTAAATCCGCTTTTGTTTTCTCGCTTGGACGATACTTTAAAATAGCTCCATTGTCAATGAATTTTTTGAAGCCCAATTGTCTTTTTGTAGGTTCACCTTCGGGTTCGCCTGTTCGCTTGATACTAAATTTGACCACATAAGCGATGTGTTCAACCATGTGTTGTGGGGTCATCAAGCCAAAATTCCCTTCGGTATCTGGCTTCAAATTTTTGAGTAATTCAGGGAGTTCTTGGCTAAGAAATTCTTTTTTTGTTGTTGATGTCATTTGCAGAATGCTTTTGTTTATTGAAAGGGCTAAGTTAATCCGAAATCAGATGATTTTACAATTTTGAAGTGGGCAATACTTCAAATGAATTTCCCCTTAGGAATGAAAATTAAAATGAGAATAAGAATTAAAAACGCACTCCCATATCGGTTTTTTACGAAACGGTATTTCTAATTTATTTTTGAAGCATTCCAAAATACAAATAGCGAGACGCTTACACGCCTCGCTATTTGTAAGAGAAAATCACCAAATGTGTCTTATCTCAATTCAGCAATTTAACAAATAAAGCCATTCAACACTACCTCCCTATAATCACCTTCAAACTCTCTCGAAGGTTCAATTTCACTGTTTGGATACGCAAGAAGTAGATGCCAGAACGGTCTAAATGGAACAACTCTTTTTGGAATTCCACATCCCTCAACAGTCTTTGTT
>JBGCDY010000180.1:0-4424 GCA_045105835.1 Chitinophagales bacterium | reverse complement strand
CTGTAGGTTTGTCGTTGATATAGAAATTTCCAGCTGCATTCCTAAGTTTGTAAGCAGTATCTACAATCACCTGACGGTCTTGCGAGAAGATAGCACCCGTCAAAGCATAAGGCGAAGTGTTGTCGAGAATTTCTAAAGTCTCATCATAGGCATTTTCGTCATAGACATAAATCGTCAAAACAGGCCCAAACAACTCCTCACACATCGTAGCTGATTTGGCATCTTGTGTGTGAATAACAGTAGGACTGATAAAGTAGCCCTCTTCCTTGCTATACGTTCCCCCTGCAATGATTTCTACCGTATCGTCCGCTTTTGCACGGTCTATATAGGCTGCAATTTTGTCGAAAGAGCGTTCGTCAATCACCGCATTGATAAAGTTGCGGAAATCTTCCACTGTTCCCATTTTGAAGGAATTAACCATATTCACCAAGCCCTCTTTCACTTCGTCCCAAAGATTGGAGGGAACATAAGCACGAGAAGCCGCAGAACATTTTTGACCTTGATACTCAAATGCCCCTCTTGCCAAAGCGACAATCAGTGCCTTTGCATCAGCAGAAGGATGTGCTACCACAAAATCCTTACCACCCGTCTCACCAACGATTCGAGGATAAGATTTGTAAGTCGCCATGTTTTCGCCAATCGTCTTCCACATATAATTGAAAGTACCTGTCGAACCCGTAAAGTGGATACCTGCAAAATCAGGGTGAGCAAAACAAACATCACCCGCCACAGGACCATCGGTATAAATCAAGTTGATAACTCCATCAGGAAGACCCGCTTCACGGAACAATTCCATCAAGATGTGAGCCGAATAAATTTGTGTTTCAGAAGGTTTCCAAACCACTGTATTGCCCATCAAAGCAGGAGCTGCTGCAAGGTTGGCTGCAATGGAAGTGAAATTGAAGGGAGTCACTGCAAAGACAAAACCCTCCAATGGACGGTATTCCGAACGGTTCCAAATTCCTTTTGCCGAGTCAGGTTGACCTGCATAAATTTGGGTCATGTAATGCACATTGAAGCGAAGGAAATCAATCAATTCACAAGCCGCATCAATTTCAGCTTGGTAAGCATTCTTGCTTTGCCCCAACATAGTCGATGCATTGATTTTTTGGCGGAAAGGACCTGCCAACAATTCTGCAGCCTTCAAGAAAATAGCCGCACGGTGTTCCCACGGCATGTTTTCCCAGCTTTCTTTGGCATTCATAGCTGCTTCAATCGCTTGATGCACATGGCTTGCGTCCCCTTTGTGGTAGTGACCCAAAGTGTGAGACAATTCATGTGGAGGATGTACCGAAATGCGGTTGTCGGTTCGCACCTCTTTGCCGTTGATAAACATGGGCATGTCCAAATCCTCGCTTTTCATTTTCTTAAGCTCTGCCTTCAATTCCGCTTTTTCGGGCGTGTTGGGGGCATAGCTCAATACAGCTTCATTATCAGGATAGGGAACATTGAAGAATCCTTTTGACATTGTTTGTTGCGTTTTTAGCGTTTGAAAAATTTTGCCTGCAAAAATAGGAGTTTCTTTTGTCAACAAAGAATGTTTTGAAGGATAGGAAGGCTACGCTTGCTGCAATAATCAAATGTGGTGCAAATTTGAAATGGAAAATTTAGTCTAAAATGAATTCAATTTATTTTTATTTTTTAGAACCTAGCCAAACTTTGAAGTGTTATCTTTTAGAAAATTATAAAACACTTATGGCTGCTAGAGATTTGTATCATGAAATAGTAGTAATTGCATTGGAAAAAGATGGTTGGAACGTGACAGATGACCCTTTGGTAATTCCTGCGGGTAAACGGAAATTAAAAATTGATTTAGGAGCAGAAAAATTGTTAGCAGCAGAAAAGGAAGAGGAAAAAATCGCTGTGGAAATCAAAACTTTTTCTGGCTTATCAGAAATATATGATTTCTACACTGCTTTGGGGCAGTATAAATTTTACCTCTACACACTTTCTAAAGCATCTTCTCCAAGAACCTTATTTTTAGCAGTAAGTAGTGATATTTACCATGAGTTTTTTGAAGAAACCTTTATTCAGGAATTCATTGAATCAGAGGCAATGAAAATTCTTATTTTTGATATCACCACCAAAACGGTTGTAGAATGGATAAAGTAGAAAAATACAAAGAAATCGTTAAGAAACTTACCTTTGAAGTAGGTAAATTGGGTACAAAAGCAGATGATATACTTAAAACCCAGTTTATTACAGACGATGAACATGGGCATTACCTCTTGTACTTCAATGGTTGGGTCAGTGATATGGAGCGAACATATGGCTGTTTTATGCACATTGATGTTACCCAAGAAGGGAAGGTTTGGCTTCAATATGATGGAACTGATTTGGTTCTTGCCCAACAATTAATGGATAAAGGCATAGCCAAAGAAGACCTGATATTGGGCTTCAAAGCTCCTTTTAAGCGAAAACTGATGGGCTTTCCTGTAGGATAAATTTCCTCTACCGCACCACAACTTTCTCCCAAAGACCTCCCAACTTCAATAAGTACAAACCTTTCTGCAATTCACTGCAATCCAATTTCACTCTATTGACATTCCCTTCAATATTTTCACGTCGAACGGTTTGCCCCAGAATATTTGTCAATTCCAATTCTAAATTTTCCATCGAAGGATTGTCAAATTCTATATGCAAAAAACGATGAGTAGGATTGGGATAAACAGGGTAAAGAAGAAATGGAAGAGTGGAATTAAGTGGATGAAGAAATAGGGTAATGGTTACTGATTTAGAAGCCTTCCCATCAAAATCAACTTGTGATAAGCGATAGTAGTTTGCTCCATTGAAGGGGTGCTTATCCCAAAAAAGGTAGGACTGTGATTTAGTCGTAGTTCCTACACCATTTACGATGGCAATGACTTCAAAATTGTGACCATTGTGAGAGCGTTCCAATTGGAAATAGTCGTTATTGACCTCCCAAGCAGTGTACCATTCAATCAGATTTCCTTCTGTTCTCACTTCGCCAGTCATGTTTACTAAGTCGATAGGTAAGGTAGTTTTTAAACAATTGGCAACTATAGCCTCTGCAATTGGACAAAAACAAAAAATCAGTAGGCTGAAAAACAGTAGTCGTTTTTTCATAATAGAAAGGGTTTTGGTATTTGAAAAAATAGCTTGCTATTAAGTTAACGCAAAACCCTTCAAAAGGTAAATGCTATCGCACCACCACTTTCTCCCAAACATCTCCCAACTTCAATAAATACAAGCCTTTCTGCAACTCACTACAATCCAACTCGACTCTATTGACACTTCCTTCAATAGTTTGACTACGGACTACTTGCCCCAAAGTATTCACCAGTTCCAATTCCACCTTTTGCAGCGAAGGATTGCTGAATTCCACAAACAACCTATCGGAAGTTGGAATAGGGTAAATATTTTGAATCGAAAGTTTGGCAGGGCTTTGACGGTGCAGGGCAATCGTTCCTAAGTAGTGGGTAGTCGCATTGAAATCTGTTTGAGAAAGGCGGTAATAGCTGATTCCATTGGGCGCAAAACGGTCTAAGAAGGAATAAGTTTGAGGCATGGACGTAGTACCTGCGCCATTTACTTGGGCGATGGTTTCAAAATGTTTGCCATCCACCGAAGACTCCAAAGTATAGAAATCATTGTTGGTTTCGGAAGCAGTCAGCCATTGAAGGAAATTACCCCTTTGTTCAACTGTGCCTTCAAATGTAAGCAATTCCACAGGCAAGGTCACACATTCCCCAAAGCCTTCTAATTGCCTGAAACAACCTTTAGCATCCGTCACCGTGAGATTGTAAAAATTTCCATTCTCCAAAGTATCTGTTTGGAAAATGGGTTCAGAACTGCTGCCTTCAAAAGTTCCCGAAATAGAGTAGGGGGGCAGCCCGCCTACGATGGTCAGGACTACCTGAAAACCTGCATCATTGTCCACACAAATCAACTGTTCTTCCACCGAAAGCGTATTGTTGATAGGATTCAAATTTTGGATAAGCAAAGGAGCTTCCGTACAGTTTTCGCAATTGTCATTTGCAGCCATTGTCACCAAAATCGGAAAACTTAGAACTTCACTAAGCCCAAATGTTTCATTGAAAGAAAGGGTTTGTCCCGCTTCAATAGGTGCGTTGTAAGAGACCGTTTCCAATAAGACATCTTCTTCGTCCAAAATGCCATTGGAGTTGGTGTCCGAATAAATTTCGACTTCCACAGTATTTTCACTATCCTGATTCCCAACGTTCTCCACAGTGATATTCAGCTCTACTTCGTCCTCATTTGCCGAACAATCCACGGTAGCGATGGCGGACTGCAAAGAAATAGCTGCGCCATTGGTGGGAATGTCAAAAAAGGCACTGCCCTCATTCGTTTGAATCGCCAAGGCGCAATCTTCATTGTTGGTACTGCAATTTGCATTTTGAACTTCAATGGTTTGGGCAATCAATTCGATGCTTTCGCCCAAA
>JBGCDY010000179.1:0-9034 GCA_045105835.1 Chitinophagales bacterium | reverse complement strand
GCTCCTTTGTAGTACCCCCTATGTTTGAGTGTTTGTTGAAGATCAATTATACGAGAAGGCATACCCGAACTGCACAATATTTCTACCCATCTCGAAAATTTTTCTTTAGCAATCAGTTTTCTTCTTGTAACGGTACTGTATTCTGCGGGGATTTCCACCTCTTTGCTTGTAGCGGGCTGTACCAATACTTTTTTCACAAGGGTTCGGTATTCCGCAGAAATTTCGTTTTCTGCAATTTGGGCAGGAGATTGGAGAATGGCTTTGGTGATGGTTTTGTATTCGGCAGAAATGGGTGTTTCGGTGGTGCTTGCAGGAGACTTCAATACTTGACGGGTGATGGTTTTGTATTTTGCAGGGATTTCTTCTAAGCACCAAACTTTGCAGGCTTCGGGGTCATTTTCGTTTAAGCAGTTTTTGTCGGCTTTGCCCTTTACCCATTTCGTGGCAGCGGGCTGCACCAATATTTGTTCGGTGATGGTCTCAAAAATGGGCGGAACATACTGCAATATTTTTGAAGCCTCCTTAACCAAGATTTCTTCCTTTGCAGTGCTGAAAGTGGCGGGTACAATATTTAGAACTTTGTAGCTTTCCTTCTCCAAAATCTGTTCCTCAACCTCCTCATAGACCGCAGGAATGATTTCGATTCGGGTAGAAGCCTCTTTCAGCAAGACCTCTTCCACAATGGTTTCGTATTGGTCGGGAATGATGCATTGCGCATAGCACTTGCCAGGCTGTGCATTTAGAGGCAAGTCATTTGTTTGGGCACTGGAAGGGTTTGCCCAAACAATTAGGCATAAAATCAGGGATAGGAATGTGTGGTGCATGGTTCAGTGTTTTGGTTTTTCTACAAATTGTTTTGTAAAAATATTACAGTCACCATGCAATCACAAGGTTTTGAAGGTTCATTAACAAAGCATTAACGCTTTATTAACAAACCGATATTGCAGTATTGGATTAAAACTTGTCCAAAAATGCGTCTTTGAGTTCTTGCCAATCGGGTAAAATTCTATTTTTCTTTTTTTCTTCGATTTCTGCAATTTTTTCATCCAATTGCACATCCTCTACCGAAGGTGTTTCTTCCTCTGTTGCTGTATTTTGTTCTTTTGAAGTGACCTCTATGGTACGGTCAGTGATTTCTTTTTTTTCTATTGAAGCCGTTTCAGTTTTTGTATCGAGAGTTTTTTCAGTCGCTTTGACCTCCTCCTTCGCTTCTGTTTGCTTTTCTATTGCAGCAGAAGTCGTTTTTATATCAGATTCTTTTTCCGTGCCATCTTCTTGTTTAGAGGTTTCTGTTGGAGTTTCTTTTTGTGTAGTTGCCTCTGTGTTTTCAGAAGGTGTTTTGGTGCTGTATCGCTCAATCAAAAAATCTACATAGTCCATCACATGTTGTTGGAGGTGAGGAGCGATTTGATTGAGTCTTTCTGTTAGGTTTGATTTATTTGTCTTCATGGAATATTTGTTTTTAGGTTTTGCAGTGCTTTGGTAAACGATTGAAGTCAGCACAAAGTTCCGTGAAAAATATTCGTATATGAAGTATATCCAATTCATTTTACCATTTTTGCCTTTCAAAATAGCTGGTTATCAGTTATTTTTTCATTTTAACTTGTATTTTCATTTTGATTGATCACTTAGGTCTCGAAAATTATTAATTTTGCAGTTCGTAAGTTTTGCTAAAAACCTTGTGTCTTTTACTCAACAACTTACGTCTGAACGTTGATACAAAGGCTCTCTCAAAGCACAATAGAACATGATACACAACAAAAAAGTAGTAGTGGTAATGCCTGCTTACAATGCAGAATTGACCCTAGAAAAAACCTACAATGAAATACCCCACGACATTGTAGATGAAGTAATCTTGGTTGATGATGCGAGTAATGACAACACGACTGAGTTGGCAAAGAAAATTGGTATTCAGCACGTTATTCGCCATGACAGGAATAAAGGTTATGGTGGCAATCAAAAAACTTGTTACAACAAAGCCTTGGAAATTGGTGCAGATATTGTGATTATGGTGCATCCTGATTATCAATATACGCCCCTATTGATTCCTGCCATATCGAGTATTATTGGCAGCGAATTGTACCCTGTGGTTTTGGCTTCTCGCATATTGGGTAAGGGTGCATTGAAGGGTGGAATGCCGATTTACAAGTACATCGCCAATCGTTTGTTGACTTTTACACAAAACGTACTCATCAACCAAAAGCTTTCGGAATACCATACAGGTTACCGTGCTTTTTCGAGAGAAGTATTGGAAGCCATCAATTACAATGGCAATTCTGACGATTTTATCTTTGACAATCAGATGCTTTCGCAAATTTTTTATGCAGGCTTTGAAATGGGTGAAGTGACCTGTCCTACCAAATATTTTGAAGAGGCTTCTTCTATTAATTTGAAGCGCAGCTCTATTTATGGTTTGGGTGTATTGAAGGTTTCGGTGATGCATTTTCTGCAAAGAATTGGTTTGGCGAATTTTAAGATGTACAAAAAACCGTAGGTTTGAATGAAAATTAAAATGCAAATAAAAATTAAAAAACACTTCAATACCTGATTTTCCAAAGTCATTTTTGAAGCATTTCCTGCTCAAGATTAAGCACAAGGCTTTTTTGAAAAACCTCTAATTCATTGTTACAATCGCCATGAAACCAACTATTTATTTCATTCCAGGATTAGGAGGGGATTACCGAATGTTTACCAAGCAACAGGAAGGTCTTCCCTACACCTCCAAGGTGATTGATTGGTTAGAACCCGATGTTCCCGAAACCATCTCTTCTTATGCTCGACGATTGAGCAAGCAGATTGATACGACGAAGCCTTATGCTCTAATTGGTGTTTCGATTGGTGGGGTGTTTAGCATTGAGATGCGTCGTTTTTTGCCTGTCAAACCGCAGACGCACATCATTATTGCGAGTATCAAACAAGCTGCGGAAAAACCAAAGCATGTTAATTTATTGAAGAAACTCCCCATTTATCAAACAATTAGCCCTAGTTCGTTCCAGTTTTTCAAGCTTTTTTCGAAACAAGCCATTGCTTTGCTCTACAAAAAGGAGCATACTGAACTCTTCAATGCTATGGTGACGAGCCAATCCCCCATCTTCTTGAGGTGGGCGATGCAACAATTGGCAGGCTGGGAGAACGAAAGTTACCCTTCGGATTTGATTCACATCCACGGCACCAAAGACCGCATTTTCCCGCATCGAATGATTCAAAACCCCATCACTATTGAAGGTGGTACTCATTTTATGAACATGGAATGGGCAGACGAAATCAACCGCTTGATTGTTGACGGAATTGAAGGAAGAATTTAGTCTAATTAAGATTCTAATCAGCTCTAAATCAATAATTCTCTGTATTTGAATTTGTATCTTGATTTTGAATTTCCTTTAAACCTTTTCCCACACTCTAAAGGCATAGGCATAGGGATTTTTTTCATCTGGGGCATGGTGTTCATGGCTCGTTTTGTGCCACACTTCTCGGTCTAATTTCGGAAAAAAGGTATCTCCATCGGGTATGCGTACTTCAATCTGGGTGAGGTAAATGGTATCAACCAAGTCTTTCTCCAAAGCCAAGCGGTAAATCTGCTCCCCTCCAATGATAAATGCTTCTTGCTCCCCTCCTTCTTCTGCAATTTTCAATGCCGCTTCTATTGAATGTACGACAATACAGCCTTCTGATTTCCAATCTTTTTGGCGGGTCACAATGATGTTTACTCGTTTGGGTAAGGGCTTATTGATTCCTCCTTCTTCGTAGGTTTTGCGCCCCATGATGATGTGGTGCCCTGTTGTTTTTCGCATAAAATAGCGCATATCTGCGGGCATTTTCCACGGGAGTTCGCCATTTTTACCAATGACATAGTTGAGGCTTTCTGCTGCAATAAGGGAGACTTTCATATTGAGAGTTTGGTTTGGTTGAATGATTACTTGCTTTATTGCTGCAAAAATACTAAAATAAATTTCTGGTATCGGCTTCCAAAACTTATCCTTTGAAGTCTATGAGCCTCTCTCGAAAATGAGTCTTTTTCACAAAAAAAAATAGCACCTAAAACTTGTTTAGGTGCTTATTTAGCAATTTTTCCATCTCATAAAGTTGGCATATAAATAGTTCAATACTATTTTTGGCGAATTCCAGCTCTTCTAATCACTTTTTAATTATTAACAGATTTTTACTATAAGATTATGATTGCAAATTTATGGATTGAAATGGCAAAAAAAGACTATGAAAAATTCAAATAATCCTTTTTGTTAAATCAGTATTTTTATAAAAAAAATTGATTATCAGTTTATTTAAATCAAATTCAAAATAAAATAGTACCTCTATTTTTGTAAAAGAAGCAAGCACCTATTTTTAGTAATAGATGCTTACCTTCAGCAACTCTTTGATTCTCAATTTAATTTTTCAAACAAACATCATAATGTAGTTTCACAATTTTTACTCTAGTGGCTTTACGTTTCTGTTTTTTCTACTCTTAACTTTTACAAAGAAATATTTAGGGTTCATCGAAGATTTTAGTGATGAGAAACTTTTGAAGTTTATCCTCAAAATACCAGGTGTTTAAAAACCAGTCCATTCTTAAAAAACTTCAAAAATTTAAGTCCTTCCACTAAAAATCTCGATGAGCCATACTTGGTGTGTGTGTGTGAAATACTGACTGCAAATCTAAGCCTCGATAAAAAAGAAAAAGAATATGATTATTTAGAATTACTCCTTTGTTAATAATCAAATAAATATTCATTTCTTACTCCAAAATAAAACAAACAACTGTTAATCAATCCTTATTACCCCTCAAACATTCTTACTAATAATACCCCTATTCAGGTTTATTTTTGTACTTTTAATTTTCTAATATTTTTGAGTCATTTTTAATCCCATCATTTATGAAAGCCTCCAAATTAGCTAGCATAATGGTTTGTTTTTCTAAGGAAGAATGGAGTAATCTTGGGCACTTTTTAAAGTTACCCTACTTAAACAAAGTCTATAAAAAACATCGTGAAATATATGGGTATTTAAAAACCTATTATTGGCTACAAAAAAAAAGGAAGACAGATTCCAAAACGCTGTTTCCTTCAAGTGATACTTTAAATTCTAAATTCTTTCCTGATGCAAAAGACTTCAAACCTCTAAACAAACACCTTTCTACACTACACAAAAATGCACGCTTGTTTTTGGCTTCCGAAAAGGCAATGAATACGCCTCAAGAAGTGGATTTAATCAGTGTAGAAAGAGCAATATCTGCCAGCAAATACCACTATGCAAAATTAGATCTTGACAATACATGGGAGAAGGTTAAGCAAGAAACAGATGACTGGTACCTTCGCTATCAATTTGCACTAAATAAAGGCAGTTTAAATTTACGACTAAAACGTCCCAATAGAATAGCTTCTTTGGAAGTAGTCGAGAAATCTTTAGACGATTTTTATATTCTTGCCAAACTCATAAACTACTGCCATCAGCTTTCAGCACAACAATCTCTCCGCAATTTTAAAATTAATGAAAACCAAAAAATATTTGAAGCTTATTTAGACTACTACCATTCACAAAGAAATTACCACCCCATCTTCTTTCAAATATATTACAGTATTTTAAATATTTTTAGAAACAAACAAGTCCAATTGTCCATAAAGGCTATTGATTCTATTTTAGTAGTCCACAAAGAAAAATTTCCTCCAGAAAAATTGATGCGAATTCGAAGTTTTTTACTCAGTCACTGTACTCATTTATTACATGCTCAACAAACAACTCCATCTAAAGTATTGAAAATATATCAAATGTTATTGGATTCAGGAATACTTAGCACAAAGGAAGGCAGTTTCAAATTGAACTATTACGTGAATATTCTTATTCTTGCTATTAGAACAGAAGCTTTTGATTGGCTCAAAGAAGAATTCATCCCAAAATACACAAAAATGCTTCTCCCTGAATACCAAAAAACAGCAATCAACTATGGAGATGCGGAATACTACCTAAGTCAGAAAGACTGGAAAAAAGCTTTTGATTCTGCCTATAAGATACCTGCATGGGATAAGAATTTCAAGTTTTTAAGAGGGGCTACAATCATTCAGGCTGCTTATGAAATGGAAAAAATCAACTTCAATGATTTAGGAGACAAGTATTACATAACGACTGTTATTCAGAACTTTAAGAGTCAATTAACCTATAAGAAAAATGACAATTCCTCTCAAGTAAAAGCTTATAAAAACTTCACTAATTTTGTACAGCGAATTCACAACCTCGAAAAAGCTAAAAACAAGTATGAACGTGCATTTAAACTAAAAAAAATAATCCAAGAGGAAAAGCTAGTCGCACGAAAGGCCTGGTTAAATGAAAAATTAAACCGATACCTCACCTAAACTGTGTGTTATAAACAAAACGCTATCATTTGATACAGTAAGGTATAAACTGCTCATATCAATGATAGCGTTTTATGCATCGTTTAAGAAGAATACTCAAAACAATGTATCAAAATGCATATTAATCAAATTTTTACATTTTTAATTAAATCCATATAACATCTACAATAGCATCATCTCCCTCTCCTACAACTCCGCCTTTCACTAAGTCAGGTCGTTCGATTTCAGCATATTGAAAGTCATTGAAGGCAGTAGTTCCTTGAGTAGTAGGCATAGCTTGTCCATTAACTTTTTGATTAGTAGTCATGTCTTTAAATGTTTAGTGTTAAAAAAATAATTTTATATAATATGTGTTATTTCAAAAAAAGCACTTATCATTAAATGCTCAAACCGAACTCGATAGATATAGCACAGCCATTAACAAGGAATCTTGTTTTGCTGAGTTTACCCTCCATTTAATGTTGTTGCTTATTGGCGTTTTTCTTCAAAAAATTCAATTCAATCTTCAAATAGGTTTTACCATGAATTGAATGCTGATAATTGATATTCAAAGCCCCACTTTATATACTAATGTTTAAAAAAACCGAAAGTGTGACAAAGCATATCATTTTTATTTTTTATTGATTTGGTCTTATTGTTAAATTTTGAGCTTAAATGATAAGCTTTATATGCTAATGCTTAAAAAGCGTATAAGTGTGACATTTAAAATATTTTATTTTCATTTTTTTGCAGCAATTCAAAAATCACAATGTAATCTCATTCTTTATCTACTAATGCTCAAAAATTGTAGAAGTGTGACAGAACTTTTTATTTCACAACAAAAACTTTGATAGTAAAATATTAATATTGAATGATACTTACTAATGCTTAAATAAACCAAAAGTGTGACAATGCGGTTTACTTTTCTTTTTTTACTTCTAAAAAACATTCTTAAATATTACACTTCAAATCTACAATTCATATACTAATGCCTAAAAACACTAAAAGTGTGACAAAACCTTTAATTTTTATTTGAAGAGAAACAAAATAGCACATTGTAGAAACAAAAAAATCCCGCTATAACCAATTGATTATAGCGGGATTGCTGTTGAATAATATTAGAAATAAAAACACAAAAAACTATTCATCTTCTTTCTTAAACAAGTCGTCTTTGTCAACTCTATCAACCTTCATATCATCTTCCAGTTTTTTTGTAATTGTGCGGTAAGGTGCAGTCACAACCTCTACGCCTTCTTCTAAGCCCAATAGAATTTGGATGTAAGATTCATCCTGAATACCAGTCGTCACCTTACTACTGGTCACTTTACCGTCCGCATAGACAAATACCATTTCTTGTAAGTCCTCCTCTTCTCCTCCACTCAATTCTGTTTTTAAAGAATCGGGTATTTCACGAACGGTAACTGCTTGAATCGGTACAGTGAGGGTATTGGGGATTTTGTGGGTTTGGATATCCACAGAAGCAGACATCCCTGGACGGAAAGGAAATTGGATTTTTTGGCTGAGGTCTGCGTAGGATTGCGGTACAAGACGAATTTGTACAGTAAAATTGGTGATTTGGTCGCTCGAAATTTGAGAATCAAGATTGGCAGAATTGGCAATTTGCGTTACTATCCCCTTAAATTTTCGATCAATGTAGGCATCTACTTCCACAATCGCTGTATCGCCCAGACTGACTCGCAAAATGTCGTTTTCACTCACATCTACCCGTGCTTCAATGTCATTGAAGTTGGCAATGCGAATAATCTCCGTTCCTGCAAACTGAGAAGTTCCCACTACTCGCTCCCCTTTTTCGATATTTACCCTCGAAACCACCCCACTGATAGGTGCGTAAATATTGGTTTTGCGAAGGTTGTCTTTGGATTCTCTGAAACTTGCCTCTGCACTTTCGATATTGTACTGTCCTCCTTCAATGGTTTTCAAGGCTGCTTGATGCTCTGCCTTTGCGCCTTCGTATTGGGCTTGGGCATTTTCGTACTCCGCTTGAGAGAGTAGCTTGTCATCAAATAGTTTTTTGTTTCTATTATAGACCCTTTGGGCATTGTCCATCTGGACCTTTGCTTGCAGTGAGCGTGCTTTGGTATTTGCCAAATTGGATTTTGCAGAATTGACCGCAGCTTCGGCTCTATCGACAAAGGATACATACACTTCGGGGTCAATCTTGGCTAACAATTGCCCTGCCTTGACAGAATCACCTTCTTGAATGTTTAGTTTCACGACTTCTCCTGATACGTCAGGTGTGATTTTCACCTCCAATTCGGGGTAAATCTTGCCGCTTGCGGAGACTGTTTCAATGATGGTATGTTTTTTGGATTTTTCCGTTGCCACTTTGATGACAGCTTTCTTGTCGATAAATCCTTTTTTCTTGGCAATGACTGCCCCTATTACAATGAGAGGGATGAGTATCAAGAAAATGATGGAGACAGTTTTGCTTGCACTTCGTTTTGCCATGGGTTTTGATTGGTCGTTGATTCGTTAAGTCCTACAAAAGTAAAGAAACTGTGGTTCTTTGACAAAGACCATGAAAATAGACTTCGGAAACCTCTGTGTTATAATCAAGTCCGCCTTTTGCAGCATCAGACTTCCGAAATCTTTGTAGTCTCCATGAGTCAAAATAAGGGATGTAGAAATAAATAGGCTACTCAAATTTTATAAAGGTATTTTTTCTTTTAGGAAGGCAAAAATTTTTAGCA
>JBGCDY010000178.1:0-3217 GCA_045105835.1 Chitinophagales bacterium | reverse complement strand
CCACCCTATCTTTTAGCGAAACTGAAAGCACTTATCAAGACGATACGAACATAGATAACTTTAGCAATTTCAATGTCGGAAACTTGGGAGTCGTATTCTCCAACAACAAATACCGAGAAGGAAAAAACTGGAAAGCAGTCAATTTTGCATTGGGCTACAACCGCATCCAAAACTTCCACAACCGCAGCATCATCGGCAAAGATGGAAGTTCTTCTTCTTTGACTGATGCGTATGCCGAAGATGCACAAGGCATTGCAGAAGCAGATTTGTTAGACGAATTGCCTTTTGGAGGAGGAATGGCATATTGGACGTATTTGATTGACCCAGTTACAGATACAGAGTATGTGAGCGCATTGCCCAACAATATAGACCAACGTGAATTGACGACCACAAAAGGAGCAGTAGATGAGTTCTTGATGGCAATGGCGGGAAATTACAAAGACAAACTATATATTGGTGCAACAATAGGTATTCCCGTAGCTCGATACACACAAGAAAAAATCTTTAGAGAATCTGACGAAAGCCCTTCAACCGATTTTGAAAGCTTCCAACTTTCCGAATACTTAGAAACGAGAGGCATAGGTATCAATGCCAAATTTGGCGCAACTTACCGCATTGATGAAACTTTCAGAGTTGGTGCAGCAGTACATACACCCACTTTGATGTCTTTTGACGAAAACTTCGACAGCGTGCTCTCTTCCGAATTTGCGAATGACAGCTTCACCGAAGAATCGCCTTTTGGTTCTTTTGCCTATGATTTGAAAACTCCTTGGAAAGCCATCCTAAGTGCTTCGGCGGTAATTGGCAAAAAAGGTTTTATATCAGCTGATTATGAGTTTATGGATTACAGCAATATGGAATTTACCTACGACAGCAATGATAGCAATGACCGATTGTTTTTCAGTGACCTAAACCAAGAAATCAACCAAACATTCCAATCAACTTCCAACCTAAGAGTAGGAGGTGAATTGGCATTGGATATCTTCCGCATTCGTGCAGGGTTTGCTTACTACGGGACTCCTTTTATCAATGGTGAAAGCAGCACCGCCCGCAAAAACATCACCGCAGGATTTGGTATCCGAGGCAAAGACTTGTATGCCGATTTGGGTTATGTCTACACTTTCTACGATAGCTTCTACCAACCTTATACCTTGAGCGACAGAATCGTTCCTTCTGCAAGTTTGAAAAACAGCGCAGCAAACTTGGCATTGACTGTTGGATTTAGGTTTTAGGAAATTCTTTGGAACGAGCTGAAATCAAAATTAGAATCAAAAAAATGGAACTGTAATAAAAGGCTTTTGAAGTATCTGCAAACAAACCCAGACTTCAAAAGCCTTTTTTATTGCAAAAGAACTACAAGAAATTCCTCCGAAACACAAATTCTTGTAAACAATTAAGCCCCAAAAGTTTTTTACTCTATAGACTACAAGCAATTCCTCCAAATCATAAATTCTTGTAAAAAATTCCTGTTCCTATGGTAAAGCAAACAAGTCTCCCACAACAATTCATCGAACTTCCAGGACTATTACCTTTCTTGCCGATGCTCTATGTCGCCTGGGCAGATGCCGTATTGACCCCCTCCGAAATAGACACAATCAGCGAAAAAATAGAAGCCCAAACATGGCTGAAAGTTTCTGAAAAAGCAGTTTTGAAGCAATGGTTAAATCCTGCTCATCCGCCTTCTGCAAGAGAATTGAAAGAGTGGTTGAACATCATCAAAAAATCGGCAAAGGACATCAACATCCACTCCAAACAAACACTTGCCAATTTGGGAATCGACATTGCTCGACTCAATGGTTTTCAGGAAAAAGTCTCTGCTTGCTCTGACTCCAAAGCCCATCTTGCCTTGTGCCAAATAGAAGAAGCTTTGGGGGTGGTAAGTCATGAAGCCTATGAAGAAATGATTTCGTCAGAAGCCACAAGACCCAGCCTGCCTTCAAACCCAACCGAAACAAGCATTTCCTTCAATGTAGATTTGCTACAAGAAATACTCGATGGAGACTACCACAAATTGCGGGCGAAAGCACGAAAAGTGTTGAACGACCCAGCATTTGCGTTCAAGATAGAGCAAGACAAAGAAGGGTTTAGAGAACAGATGCTGCAATGGTCTGACTTACTCGCCAAACAAGGATGGGGCGCATTGGCTTACGCCCAAAAATATGGAGGTCAAGACGATATCGAAAAATACTTTGCAGTCTTTGAAACCATGGGCTACCACGATTTGAGCTTGTGTATCAAATTTGGGGTGCAGTTTGGACTTTGGGGGGGAAGTGTGCAATGGCTCGGCACAAAGTACCATCACAAATGGCTACTCAAAAAAATTGGCACTTTGGAAATTCCTGGTTGTTTTGCGATGACCGAAAATGGACATGGCTCCAATGTGAAAGACATAGAAACCATCGCTTCTTATGACAAAGATGCACAAGAATTTGTCATCCATACCAGCACTCCCAATGCCTTCAAAACCTATATCGGAAATGCAGCCGTACATGGACAAATGGCAACCGTTTTTGCGCAACTCCACACCAATGGAGAAGCTTATGGAGTCCATGCTTTTGTCGTGTCGATTCGTGACAAAGATGGAAATGTAGCAGAAGGAGTTCGTATTGAAGACAATGGATTGAAGTTGGGACTGAACGGAGTAGACAATGGCAAAATTTGGTTTGACCACGTTCGCATTCCTCGCCAAAATTTGCTAAACCGTTTTGCAGATGTGGCAGAAGATGGAACGTATAGCAGTCCGATAGCGAGTGAATCCAGGCGGTTTTTTACCACATTGGGAACACTGGTAGGAGGAAGAATTGGTGTTCCAAAAGCAGGACTAAGTGCTGCCAAAACTGCTTTAACCATCGCCATCAAATACGCCCTCAAAAGACGACAATTTGGAGCTGCAAATGCTGCCGAAACCCTATTGTTGGACTACCGCAGTCACCAACGCAGGTTGATGCCTTTGTTGGCAAATGCTTATGCCCACACTTTTGCGCTTCAATACCTGACCAAACGTTTTATGAACAAAACCGAGGAAGATGCGAGAGAGATTGAAGCTTTGGCGGCGGGATTGAAGTCTATCGCCACTTGGAATACAACTGCAACGATTCAAGAATGTAGAGAAGCGTGTGGAGGACAGGGGTATATTGCCGAAAATCGCTTTGCAGCATTGAAGGCAGATTCCGATATTTTCACCACCTTCGAAGGAGACAATACGGTATAGATCGGA
>JBGCDY010000177.1:0-5289 GCA_045105835.1 Chitinophagales bacterium | reverse complement strand
GCTAATAGCAGGTGATTACCAATTCGAAATCGCAAACAATGGTGTAGACCATGAAGTGGGATTTGTCTTGACTCCAAAAGGAAAAACAGAAGCCGCCGACCACATCAAAACTGCCTATGTAAAAGCTCCCGTAAAAGATGGAACGAGTTCCTTAACTGATATTGTGAGTTTGGAGGCTGGTGAATATGAATACTTTTGCCCACTCAATCCAACAGAAAGATATCCACTGACGGTGAACAAGGCAGTAAAAACAATTGGCTTGGAACAAACTGTGGGAGAGTTTACCACCAAAAGTTTGGAGCTAACAGCAGGTGATTACCAATTCGAAATCGCAAATAATGGCGTGGATCATGAAGTGGGTTTTGTGCTGACTCCAAAAGGAAAAACGGCTGCCGACGACCACATCAAAGCTGCTTATGTCCAAGCTCCTGTGAAAGATGGAACAAGTTCCTTAACTGATATTGTGAGTTTGGAGGCTGGTGAATATGAATACTTTTGTCCGCTTAATCCGACAGAAAGATATCCGCTGACTGTGAACAAGGCAATAAAAACAATTGGCTTGGAGCAAACAGTGGGGGAGTTTACCACGAAAAATTTGGAATTAACCGCAGGTGATTACCAATTCGAAATCGCAAACAATGGTGTGGATCATGAAGTGGGTTTTGTGCTGACTCCAAAAGGAAAAACGGCTGCCGACGACCACATCAAAGCTGCTTATGTACAAGCTCCTGTGAAAAATGGAACAAGTTCTTTGACGCAGATTGTGAGCTTGGAGGCTGGTGAATATGAATATTTTTGTCCACTCAATCCAACGGAAAGATACCCATTGACGGTTAAATAGTATTTTGATTTTTAGAGTTTTATTGGAAGCCGTAATAGAGAAAAAAAGCAAAAGTTGAACATCATTTATTGAGTGTTCAACTTTTGCTTTTTGGGTATAAGGTTATTGACTTTACTCCCTCAAACAATTTTGATATCCATGTTAAATCAATATTTTTTTGCCTCTTCATATTGAGTTTGATGAACGTGCATGTAGACACTATTGGTGGAATCTCTCATCAAAGGATTCAAATAAAACTCACGTTCATTTTCTACAAACAATTTGATTTCTTTTGACTCCAAAAGTGATTTAACAAATAAATAATCCATCAATTTTTTTATGAAACGGATACATCTAAAATAGGATTGCTTCTTGTATGACTACACTTCCTGAATAGTTAATACTAATAAGGTATCCTCCATAAGGTAAATAGGGTAATTTCTCGCTTTTTACAGCAGAACTAGCCTGATCCATCTGATATAGGATTGGTATTTTATACTTTTCTCCAACCAAGAGAAAACGATTGGTTTGCCTTACAAGCTGAATGATAGAGGAAGGCATTTGGTTATAACGGTTTAACACAATATCAATTGTTCCATTATTCTCTGACAAAATAGCGAATATTTTGTGAGTTTCCTTTTCCTGAATATTGAGGTCTTTGTGCATTTTTTGTAGAGACCTAATGATTGAATCGTCTACCAATGAGCTATATGAATAGATAATTTCTTTTTGAAAGGAGCATGTAGTTAGTGATATTGATAAGAGCAATAGGAAGTATTTCATAAAAAAATTATTACTTGAAACTTCTATTAAAACGATAAAGTAGAAAAAACGTTGTATAAATACTCAACCGAATATAAAAAACGATGCCCCATAAGTGAAAAACTATCACTTATAGGGCATCACTTATTTTTAGAAATTATCTACCTCACCAAAGTCACATTCCCCTTTCTATCCACTGCTATTTCCTCCCCACAATCATTCACCACCGTTGCTTTCAAGTGCCAAACATACACACCCAAATTAGCTTCCTCAAAAGTATCCACCTGAACTCCATCCCAAGCAGTATCTACATCTCGACTGCCAAAAACTTCCTTACCCCAACGGTTGAAAACCATTAATTCGTAATCCGAAAAAGCATAAGGAAAAACAGGTTGGAAATCATCGTTTACCCCATCTTGGTTGGGTGAAAAAGCTGTTGGGAAACTCAATACTTGATTCAGTTCTTCCAAATTCAAACATTCTTGTACAAGCGGAATGGCACAAGTCGCTGTTGCAGCCGTACTATTGGCACAGTCAATCGCTCCCATTGCAGTCACTTCAATGGTCACTGCATCTGATGCCGTCAAGTTTTCAACCGTATAAGTCGTGGCAGTTTGGGTGAAATTATCAGTGATTGCTCCACTCAAAACAACTTGGTATTCAGTAGCATTTGCCGATTCACTCCAATTGAAGGTGAGGCTGTTGTCGCTTATTTCCCCACAATCTACCAAAACAGCTTCCAAAACTTCGACAACATCTACCGTTGTTTGCACATCAAACATACAGCCGTTTTGTTCCAAAATGTAGTCCACCAAATGATTGCCTGTATTTAATATTGCAGGGTCAAAAACAGTGGATTCATTGCCATTTACATAAAAAGTACCGCCTTCAATATTTGCCTCCAAAGTCACGATTCCTTCATCACTGCAATAAGTATTTGCCAAGTTATCAATACTCAAAACAATAGGGTCACAAGCTTGCGTTGTACACATTGCAGTAGCCGCAGAACTGTTTCCACAAACATCATCACTCAAAACGACCACTGTCAATTCGACCATATCTTCTGGATTCAAATCAGTGACTACAAAAGAATTATCGTTTGAAGTGCTGGTCAAAGGATTTTCACCATTGACCATATAAGTCACTTCAAAATCATATCCTACAGCTTCGTTCCAATTGAAGGAAACCATATCTGAAGCAATATCCCCACAATCAATAATGACTTCTGCTAAAGGTGGAATGACTTCAATTGTGGTATTTTCAGAATAAGAACAGCCATCCAAATCTGTGTATTCGTATTGAATCGTATGAATGCCGACACCAGCAGCGACAGGATTAAAAAAGGCATTGTTTTCGACACCATTTCCAAAGAAAGTGCCGCCTACTGGTGTGGCAGTCAATTCAACATTTGCAATATCACTGCAATAAAAAGGATTCAAATTGGTAATTTCGACAAGCAAAGGAGGGCAACTCGCCACATCGCAGGTGCTACCTCCTGCCGTATTTTCAGCACAAATGATGTTGCCAAAAGCTTCAACATTGAAGGTCACAAAGTCGCCAGGTAATAAGCCTGTTACTTCAAAATCAGTTCCACTCGTGCTACTCGATATTGGATTTCCTCCATTGATGGAATAAGATATTTCATAATTATTAGCACCTGCAATGGGTGACCAATTGAAGAAAACAGCATCTATCGTACTCGAACAGAATACGTTAATGGAAGGAGAGGAGGCGCCAATTGTGATGTCTATGTCTTGGCTCGTAGTGTAGGCACAAGGGCCACTTGGAACAAAACTAACCGTGAAAGAACCCGAACCACTTGCTTCGACATCTATTGTGCCTGTACTTGGGTCTATGACTCCGCTGCCACTAATTTGCCATGTTCCGTTTGAAAACCCTCCAGTCAAAGAAGGCTGAATAATATCGCCACTTCCTTCGCAGGTTTCAAAAGCAGAAGGCAATGTGAAATCCACTATTTCAATCGGCAAAATGTCTATGACCGTGACGGAAAACTCTCCATTCAAAGCCGAAAAATAGACTTCAAAAGTACCCGTACCAGATTGGTCAATGAAGACTTCACCCGTAAAAGGGTCGATTGCCAAACCGTCGGAACCCGAAAAGGTATAGTCTAACGGAATGCACCCAAAACTATCTATGAATGGGCTGGTACTTGGCTCGTCTTCACAAAAAACGGTGTTGGGGTAAAAGGCAAAGATGTCTCCAAATCCTGGCGGCGTAAAGCTCAATGAAATAGGAGGACAGCTTAAATCGAGTTCAGGAATTTCAATAGTTGGGAAAAACCCACCCGACTGACTACAGCCACAATGACAATTGCCGTTTTCACAAATCGGAAAAGTAGTAATCAAAGTGTCGTTCACATATTCCACTTCGTATGTCCACAAAAGTTTATTATTCAGCTCCAATGGTTGTGAAAACAACTCAATAAGATTCCCATTCCCATCGTCTTCCCATGCGCTAAATGTCACGGAGTTAGGCCCTACATATTCGGCATTGGGTTGGATTATCAAGGTTGCAAAATCATAAGGAGGAGGCAATTGTGTCGTGTCCTGCAAAGCCAACAAACTATCGGCATTGACGATGTAATTCCAGCGTCCACCTTTGGAGTAGGGAATCTCCACAATCAAAGTATCTGCCCCAAAACTCAAGGTATCAGGCTGACAAACGTTTCCCAAGTCTTCAAAAGAACAGGTTCCCCCAATCGGGTCACAAGCTCCTTCTCCCAACAAAGGCAAGAAAATATCAAAGAAATTAGCTGTCACAATCACATCGTCTACATTCACCAAATCCCCCTGACTACCTGCCCAATCTGCTGTATTTACAGTACAATCATCAGGGGTAAGTATGTTCACTGCAATGTTTTCAGCTTCACAACTACCCGAAGGGTTTTCTACAATGGTTTCGTACAACATGGGACAACACTCCTGAATCAACTCCATGTTCCAATCAAAAGTTGGTGAACCAACTCCTCCAATCGTTACCGTGTTGCTACATTCAGCCGAACCCGAACTCGGACAGCCATAGTCCACTTCCAATCCTACAAGGAAGCTACCCGAAGCAACATTTTCACTTGGGTCTTCAAAACCAATTTTTAGGGTATCTTCTGCGGTACATTCGGGTGTATCCATCGTATAGACAAAGGTGTAAGTTCCACATTCACTGACAGTCACATCAGTATTCGCACTGCTCACATCTTCAAATTCCACAACTCCCGCACTTTCGTCACAGACAATCGACCAAGTTCCTCCTTCAGGCGAAGCCATCAAAGTCGTTGTGAATCCACACAAAAGCGAATCTGCTCCCGCCATTGGAGGGCATTGAGCTTGTACCAGAATGTTGATTTGTAGGCATAAAATACCCACCCACAAAATTTGTAAAAATTGTCTCATGTTATTTTTGTTTAATGTTTTTCTTAATATTGGGTATAGGACGCAGATTTAAATGATTGAACAAGATTTGCACTGTTTCCTAAGAAAAATCTGTTTTTATCAGTTAAATCATGCCAAATCAGTGTTCCATCAGGTATAGTAATAGGACACTGATTGAACTGGTTAGACAAGATTTGCACTGTTTCCTAAGAAAAATCTGTTCCCATCAGTTTAATCGTGCCAAATCAGTATTCCATCAGGTATAGTAATAGGACACTGATTGAACTGGTTAGACAAGATTTTCACTGTTACCTAAGAAAA
>JBGCDY010000176.1:0-3244 GCA_045105835.1 Chitinophagales bacterium | reverse complement strand
TGCTCGGACTATCTCCCCAGTCATCCGTTGTATTGATTCCTGCCAAACCTGAATAAGTAAAGCCAAATTCTTCATCTCCTGGTCGAATTTTGGTGTACATTGTGAATCCCCCAGGTCTATCAAAATGATCTAAGTACCCATCGTTCCACTTTTCTAAACCTCCAATAGATTCCATTTCCTGACCTACAAACAAAATACACTTGCCGTCCGCAGGCTCAAATTTAGCCAGTGGTTTTGCACGGGTTTGGTCGGTGGCCTCCTCCATAACCCTGCTCTTTTCAGGCTTGTTGTTTTGGCAAGAAAAAAAGGCAAGAATGGTACAGATAAAAAGTAAGTTCTTCATTTGATGTTGAATTTGCAGTAAGTGTATCAGAATTCTTCTAAAAACTCAATTTGGGACAAGTTCTTGTTGGATACCTTTTCATACAGCTCGTAAATTAAGCCATCTTTCAAGCCTACTTTTGGAACCATAATCTGGTCGCTACCAACATTCTGTAATATGGTAATGTAAATTTCGGAGGCGGGGAGAATAACATCCGCTCGGTCGGGGTTCATTTTTAGAATAGACATTCGTTCTTCAAAAGAAAACTCTTTGACATACGCCCTCAGTGCCTTTAATTCGGATAAGGAAACATAGTTACCAGAAGATTGTCTAGAAAGCTTGAAGAGTTTATTAATGTTTCCACCCGTACCAATGCCGATGATGGCTTTGGAGCGAATAAGTCCAGAAGAACTGAGCCAAGTTTTCATTTTTTTGAAGGTTTCTGCCCGTTCTATACCTGAGAGTTTCCGAACAGAACCTATATTAAACGATTGACTGGACGATAGTTTTTTTCCTTCAAAAATGTTCAATTCCGTACTCCCCCCTCCCACATCTATGTGGATGTATTGTTTTTCTTGTAGAAACGGAATGATGGACTTGTTGAGAATCCGTGCTTCGGCTTTACCAGATATAATGTCAATTTTGAGCCCTACCATATCTCGCACAAACTCCTGTATGTCAGCCCCATTATCAGCTTCCCGCATGGCCGAGGTCGCTACTGCGCTATACGCCTCCACCTCATACAAATCAATCAACAACTTGAAAGTCCGCATCAATTTTTCGAACTTGCTACGAGTCTCCTGTGCAATTTTGCCTTTCTTAAAGACATCTTTGCCTAACCTCAGTGGAAATCTCAGGTATTCCAGTTTCTTAAAACTGACCAAACTCTCGTCTTCAAATACTTTTACTACCTGAAGGCGAATAGCGTTCGAACCAATATCAATTGCGGCTAATTTCATGCGTGCATAATAGGAAAAAAAATCAGTAGTAAGTAACGGTAAAAAAATCATCGGATGAATAGGAAAGAGCTATTCCATTTAACGACGCAAAAATACCAAGACTTTTTCTGCTACCTGCTTGGGTGTAAAACCAAATTTTTCGTCTAAAACCGTATAGGGTGCAGAATAACCAAAATGACTCAAACCCCAAACCTCTCCTTTTGTGCCTACCAAACCACGTAGAGTCGAAGGCAAACCAGCGGTCAAACCAAACGTTGGAGTTTCTGGATGCAAAATTTCCAATTGATAATCAACTAACTGCGTTCTAAAAAGTCCTTCACTTGGAGCAGAAATCACTGCTGCCTTCAAGTTATTTTCCTTCTTCAAAATTTCAGCAGCATCCACCAAGGTAGCAACCTCTGAGCCATTCGCCACCAAAATCACGTCTGCTTGTCCATCCGTTTTGATTACTTGATACGCTCCTTTTGCAACTGTATTACTGGTTTCAAAAGGCTTATTCAGTGGTAAATCTTGTATGTCCTGGCGAGAAAAAATCAATCCAGTGGGTGTGTGCGTATTCTCCAAAGCCAAACGCCAAGCTGCTGTCGTTTCATTGCTGTCGGCTGGGCGTAGTGCCAGGAAGCTGTTCTTTCCAGAGTGGTTTTGCAGTTGCTCCAACAATCGGATTTGTGCTTCCTGTTCGATGGGTTGATGCGTGGGGCCATCCTCCCCGACTCTAAAGGCATCATGTGTCCATATGAAAATGACCTGTTGCTCCATCAAAGCACAGACCCTAATGGCGGGTTTCATGTAATCTGAAAAGGCGAAAAAAGTAGCACACGCTGGTATGACTCCTCCATGTAGTGCCATACCTGTCGCCAAAGCAGCCATCGTCAACTCGGCTACACCTGCTTGTAGAAAAGCACCTGAAAAATCTCCCTTTTGGAAAGCGGTTGTCTTTTTCAAAAAACCATCGGTCTTATCGCTGTTGCTTAAATCAGCCGAAGCAACAATCATATTTTCGACTTTTTCTGCCAAGTTGGAAAGTACCGTAGAGGAAGCGTTTCGAGTAGCTTGATTTGGTTTTTGTTGGAGGTGGAGTTCCTTCCAATCCATTGAAGGTAGCTTCTTCGAAAAGAAGAAATCTAATTTTTCTGCCAATTTTGGATTCGCTTTTACCCAATCATTGAACTGGCTTTTTTTCTTGGCTGCTAATGCTCGTTTTTGGGCTTTAACAGCGGTATAATGTGTAGCGACTTCGGGAAAAATGGCAAAAGGTTGCTTGGGATTTCCGCCCAAACCTTCAATCGTTCTCTCAAAAGAAGCGCTGGATTTGCCGAGCGGTTTGCCGTGTAGTTCCACCTCTCCTTCAAACAATTGACCGCTTGCATCACGTACTCCTTTGCCCATCACTGTCTTTCCTATAATCAAAGAAGGGCGTTCGGTTTCGGCAATGGATTCCTTCAAAGCTTGGCGAAGGGCATCGTGGTCATTTCCATCTATGGTCACAACGTGCCAATGCCATGCAGCGTATTTTTTGGCTGTATCTTCGGACGTAACATCATCCGTGGTAGTGGATAATTGAATGTCGTTGGCATCGTAAAACATGATGATGTTTCCCAAACCTAAATGCCCTGCAATCCTTCCTCCTCCCTGTGAGATTTCTTCTTGCACGCCTCCATCAGAAATATAAATATAGGTTTTGTGCGCAATGACTTCACCAAATCGAGCAGCTAAGAACCGTTCAGCAATTGCTGCTCCAATCCCAAAGGCATGCCCCAAACCCAAAGGACCTGAGGTATTTTCAATTCCCCTATCCACATCCAATTCTGGATGACCTGGTGTTGGGCTTCCCCATTGGCGAAAATTTTGTAGTTCCTCCAAACTGTAATTGCCCAATAAAGTCAAAGAGGCATACAGCATCGCAGACATATGTCCTGCATCTAAGAAAAACCGATCTCTCAGCCTCCAATGGTTGTCATTG
>JBGCDY010000175.1:0-3739 GCA_045105835.1 Chitinophagales bacterium | reverse complement strand
GTAAGCGAAATTTTTGTTATATTTACCATTCGAGGCACACGCACCCGATGTTAGGTATAAGTAAGAAAACACACAATGAAAAATCTAAATCATTACGTTGCAATTTATAAAGAACAACTGAATAAAGGAGACATCTTAATTGCGTATAACGAATTAGTGAAATTTGTCATGAAGCTAAGGGTCGATTCTATTAAACGTCTCTCTGATCATTATTCCTTTTCAGGTATTCTTCACGGATATATGGACTACACGTATTTCTACTACACCAACGAATTTTTAAAAAGTAAAAAACTGAAATTGGGATTGGTATTGAATCATGTAGAAATGAGATTTGAAATTTGGCTTTTAGGGAATACCATCGCTGTTCAAAAAAACTATTGGGGTTTATTGAAGGAATCCAAATGGAATAAAGACAAAATAGAAATGCCTAAATATTCAATTTTGGAAGTAATAATAGAAAACCAACCAGATTTTGATGAATTGCCTTTGTTGGCTCAAAATATTGAAAAAAAGATGATTGATGTATCTGACGAAATAATAAATGCCATCAACAAATTGAATCCAGCATAAAAAATATACACCCAACACCTAACAACACTACACACACACGAAATGCCGTGAGCAATCCCCTTTTGGGTTTTAAGTATGCGGATAAAATTAGATTGAATCAATAAGTTCATTAATAGCTTGATAGAGAATAAATTTGAATCTCTCATCTCGCTTCTCTTTTCTGTCTTTCTACTTACATCGTTTTAAGTGCAGTGATAATAGACAAACAATGAATAGATTTTGAAGGACAAAATGGATAGTAACTATAAAGTTGGCGATTTAATTTACGATGCAAATATTTACGATGGAATGAACACCAACTTAGCCGACCTGCAATTTTACAAGCGGTGGTTGCCAAAAAATAAGGATGCCCGTATACTTGAGCTTTGTTGTGGTACAGGCAGGCTTACACTTCCAATTGCAAAGGATGGATATGATATTAGCGGAGTAGATTACACTTCTTCAATGCTTGAACAAGCAAAGGTAAAAGCTTCCGAAGAAGGGTTAGACATTGAATTTATTGAAGCAGATATTAGGACTTTAGATTTGCGAGAAAAATACGATCTTATTTTTATTCCATTTAATTCAATCCATCATTTATACAAAAATGATGATTTATTTAAGGCATTTAATGCTGTCAAGAATCACCTCAAAGAAGGAGGTTTATTTCTGTTAGATTGCTTCAATCCGAATATTCAATTTATTGTAGAAGGTGAAAAAGAACAAAAAGAAATTGCTGAATATAGCACCAAGGATGGAAGAGAAGTATTGATAAAGCAGGTCATGCGGTATGAAAATGCAACTCAGATTAATCGCATAGAATGGCATTACTATATAAATGGTGCGTTTGATTCGATTCAAAATTTGGACATCAGACTGTTCTTTCCTCAAGAATTAGATTTCTACCTGAAATGGAATGGCTTTAATATTATTCATAAGTTTGGAAGTTTTGAAGAAGAAGCATTTAATGATCATTCGGATAAACAGATATTTGTTTGTCAATAAGCTGCCTTGCAAAAGCGGATCACGTTGCATATAGGGGACTGTTGGCGTTCATTTAAAAATACGAAAGCAAATTGATGGTAAAAGAGCATAAGTTAGACAACCCAGCTTGGAATTCTTTGAATGAAATACATGAAACTTTCTCGATAGAGTACCAAGCAATTAAATTCTATAATCCAGCATACTGTCCTTTTGGTGGCGCTATAGATAAGGATATGGCTACACAAGGTATAAGCGAATATTCAAGCCTAAGTGATAGTTTTTTTGTGATTGGCGAAAAGCCGCTACTTAATGATTCTATAACCCTAAAAAGAAACCTAATTTGCAATCAAATGCTTCTGAAAACTCAAATTAAGATGGAGTTAGGTGAAGAAATCATTGCCTTAAAAGACGAAAACCAAAGGCAAGATTTATTTAATTTGGTTAGCTTGGTACAGCCAGGATACTTCAAAAAGAGAACTGTAGAATTGGGAAGATATTTTGGAATCTATAAAGGCAACAAATTGGTAGCAGCGAGTGGGGAAAGAATGAAAATGAACGATTTTACAGAAATAAGTGCAATCGTCACTCATCCAGAGCATACAAGGAAGGGGTATGCCAAACAATTGATAAAGTACACTACAGACCAAGTGTTTCAAGAAAATAAAATGCCTTATTTACATGTTGTGGAGTCAAATATTCATGCAATTAAGCTTTACGAAAAGTTAGGATTTACAACGAGGAGAAAAATAAGCTTTTGGAATTTGAGCTTGAAAATAAACGGCATTAAAATATGAACAAGATACACGTATTGTCCCTGTTAGTAATGTTTGTTTTTATCAGTTGTGAAGACAAACCAGCAATTGAGGGAATTGAAGGGCTTTGGATTGTCAAATCTGTAATTGTTGGGGAGGAAGAAAAGACTCCAAATGCAAGATGGACCCGTTTCAATCCAGATTTAACACAAGAGTCTGGGAATGGATGGTTACAACACTCCTTTGGAACATGGAAATTAAATCCCAAAACCAATGAATTATTCATGGTAAATTCAAATGGATTAGATGATGATGAGCCTTTTGTGGCAACCATTAATCAAAACCAAATGACATGGAATAGGATTGAAGAAGGGCAGAATGTTACAGTTTCTTTGGTTCGAGCATCTCGTCTTCCATCAACATTTGGAGATGAATTAATTGGATTGTGGAAATTGGAAGAAGCAATTGGAAATGGAAAATATTTTGAAGAAAATAACAATACAGAATCAGGTGAGTATATATTTTTTAGATGGGACAAGAAATTTTCCATCGGATCAAAAAAAGGAAGGGTAAGTGGAGTATATAATGTTCATGGACATAAACCAGAAGTGGAATTAATACCATATGGAGAGGAAGTCAAAAGAGATTTTTGGAAAATTCAATTTGATGAAAATGACATCACTCTAAAATTGTTGAATACAGATAGTATCATAACAAGAAAATTTCAGAGAATTCATGAATTCCCTGAAGAATAAGAACTACACGTTATAAACCATAAATGAAATGAAAGTAAATCATCATCATAAATACATTTTGACAATAGACGGATTCTGGTCAAACGATAAATGCGATGAGTTCATAGCACAAAGCGAGTCAATTGGCTATGAACCCGCTATGGTACAAACAGATAGTGGTCAAAAAATAGTCGAAGGAGTAAGAAACAATCAAAGAATTCTTTTTACGGATGAAGTATTGGCAAACGAAATTTGGGAAGGAATTAAGGATTACGCTATAGGGAATATCGGCAAAAGTGAGGCGATTGGTTTGAATGAAATGTTTCGATTTTATAAATACGAGCCTGGTCAAGAATTCAAGAAACATAGAGATCAAAGCTACATACGGAATGAAATAGAATCAAGTTACTTCACACTTATGATTTACCTAAACGAAGATTTTGAAGGAGGGGAAACAACTTTTAAGGATGTAATCATCAAACCTAAAAAAGGGTCTGCACTGATTTTTTTCCATGACCTCGAACATGAAGGAACAAAATTAACAAGCGGGAAAAAATACGTCCTTCGAACGGATATAATGTACAGGTTTAATGAATGATAAATTTTGAATTTGAGCTTAAATCTTATGGTACTGGCTTTGACAAATTGGCTCCCATTAGATAAGTAATCAGGTAATTAATTTGCTGCAATTACTTGGAAAGCAGCACTTCCATATCTGAC
>JBGCDY010000174.1:0-3175 GCA_045105835.1 Chitinophagales bacterium | reverse complement strand
CATCCCCTCCAACTTGCTGAGTGCAAGTATCATCGCCAAAGATTGTGCGACTGCGGATGCCATTGCAACGGCTTGTATGGTGATGGGCTACGAAAAAGCGAAAGAATTTGTGGAAGGACAAAAAGACCTAAAAGCTTTGTTGATTTACAGCAACGAAAAAGGAGAAATCAGCCATCAATTGATTGGATATTAACCAAACCCTTGCAAAACCTTGTCAACAGTCGAAGACTTTGACAACGGTTAAAATCCACTAAACATCAAGAATCAAGCAACTTTTCAAACTCCACAAACTGCCTCTTCGCATCCCGAAACAACTCCTCATTCAATTCAAAATTACCATACCAAACATGGTCAAACAAATAGGTAAGCTCTGAAAAAGGTTGTCTCAAAGAAGTAGTATTTAACTCCAATTGGTAATCGTAATTGGTTTTGTAAGGTCGCCAATTGATTAAATCTTTATCGGTCATGGATTTCAAACTTTTGAGGTAAAACAGTCGAACTGCTCTCCTAAAATGTCGTTTTTCGGTGGCTTCTGCAATCAGTTGGTCGAAATCTAATTCGTGGATATTTTCGTCCATCACCTGATAACCAATTCCTTGCTGCTTGGGTTTCTTCATAAACAAGGTCACAAAATTGGCTTTGAGCAATTGTTGAATCACATAAATCAAAACCAAAATCCTCAGCACATACTTCCCATATAGCCACAGAAAACCAAAAGTATCCACGACACCACTGTTTTCCTTCTTACTCAGCCAAGTCAGGAATTGTTGTAAAAGACCTGGTTTGGGAGGTGGTCTATCATAGTAAAAACTGGGGTCGTCCAGATAATTTTGAAGCTTGTCTTCCTCAAAAGTGCGGGCTTCGATGGGATAATTTTCTGATTTTTGCAGTAAAAGGGAGTCTATTTCTGCTTGAATAGAGGGATTGAAGCACAACAACAATATTCCTAAAACAAAGTATTTTAGGAGCTTATTTTGAAGGAAATATGACAGAAATAAAGGCTGCAAATCAAATAGGGTTTATCGTTGATTGAAAAACCAATATTACAACATTTTTCAAAATTTAAATCCATTAAAGCAATGAATCAAAATTAAAATAGCCTGTCCCGAGAACTCGGGAAGAATTAAAATTAAAAAATCCACTGCTAAACAACTACTCATAGTGTTTAGTTGGTACGTTCAAAGCACTGTTTTAGCCTTTAACTTTGTCCGACTTACCCATAAGATTCTTGCAGAATGATAAAAAAGAAAGGTGAAGTTGACTTTTCCTTCTTTTAAGAATTCCTAGCCAAAATCTCCTTTGACAAACTCATATAATCCTTTGCACCATTGCTCTTACTATTGTAGGTAAAAATGTCATTGCCCAAAGCAGGAGCTTCCGCCAAGGAAATATTGTTGCGAATTTTGGTTTGACATACCTTGTCTTTGAAGAAGTTAGAAACAGATTCTGCTACTTCACGGTTCAATATTTTGCGGTTATCGTATTGGGTGAGAAATACGCCTCCCAGCTGCAATTTTCGATTGAGGCGGCGCTGGATTTTTTGAATAACAGTCGTCAATTTCGTCAATCCCTGCAATGCCAAATACTCCGCTTGGAGGGGAATATAAACGGCATCGGCTGCGGTCAAAGCATTGACAGTCAGTAAACTCAAAGAAGGAGGTGTATCTATCAATATAAAATCGTATTGGTCTCTTACAGGCTCTATCAACTCCCTCAAAATGAACTCTCTGCCAGGTTCTGCCCCCAATTCTATTTCGGCACCCGATAGGTCCAAAGTCGAAGGCACAACGTCCAGGTTTTCGGTGAGCGAAGTCCAACGAAGCTCATAGCGACCAATCAATGCTTCGTAGATATTGAAATCTACTTTGGTGATGCCAAAACTTTGCGTTAAATTCGCTTGTGGGTCTAAATCAATGAGTAAGACTTTTTGCCCTATTTCTGATAACCCAACCCCTACATTCACTGTAGAAGTTGTTTTGCCTACACCACCTTTGTGGTTGCTGAAAGTAATAACCTGAGCCATTTTTTTAGTGCTAAATGATGAACAATATGGGTTTCTGCCAAAGTAAGGATTTTTAGCAAAAAAACCAAAAAATTAGTTATAAACCAAAAATATGCGTTCTTTTTTCAAAAGCTTGTTTATTGACCAACGTTTTTTTGTGCTGCTCGGCTCAGTAGTCTTGCTGTTTCTGCTTGCCTACTCCTACCCTGCGCTTTTGGGTGTTGCCAAACCTGTTTTGTTCCTCTTGGTTTTGGCATTGCTCTTGGACATCATCTTGTTGTACCGTATCAAAAAAGGAATTTTTGGCTATCGAGAAACGCCTAAAATCTTCTCCAATGGTGATGAAAATGAAATCCGCATTTACCTCGAAAATTACTATCCTTTCGACATCCAAATCAATGCCATTGACGAACTCCCTTTTCAGTTTCAGAGGCGAGACATTTCCTTCAATGCCGCCATTCCAAGCACTACTTCCAAACAAATACACTACTACCTCCGCCCTACCCAAAGAGGTGAATACCAATTTGGTGCGCTCAATATTTTAGTCGCTTCTCCCCTATCTTTGGTCAAACGACGCTACGTTTTTTCGGCAGACAAAACAGTGCCTACTTACCCCTCTTATATCCAAATGCGAAAGTTTGAATTGATTGCTTTTTCCAATCAAAAACTAGATTATGGCATCAAAAAAATGCGTAGAATTGGACATAGCATGGAATTTGAACAAATCAAGGATTATGTGGTCGGAGATGATTACCGCATCGTCAATTGGAAGGCTACAGCTCGCCGCAATCAATTGATGGTAAATCAATTTCAGGACGAAAAATCGCAGCAGATTTTTTCGGTGATTGACAGTGGACGGGTCATGAAAATGCCCTTTGAAGGGATGTCATTGTTGGATTATGCCATCAATGCGAGTTTGGTGATTTCCAATATTGCCATCAAAAAAGGCGACAAAGCGGGCTTGGTGACTTTTGCAGAAAAGATGGGTATCGTGCTGCCTGCCAAAAATCAGATGCGGCAAATGCGGACGATTCAAGAGGGCTTGTACAAGCTGCAAACCCGTTTTTTGGAGTCGGATTACGAAAAACTCTATGCCAATATTCGCCACAAAATCAACCGCCGAAGCCTCCTCCTCCTCTTCACCAATTTCGAGAGCCTCACTGCCCTGCAAAG
>JBGCDY010000173.1:0-2310 GCA_045105835.1 Chitinophagales bacterium | reverse complement strand
TAAGGAAAAGAAGTAATGTAGTGATTCGTTGATTGGTGACTCGTGATTGGTCGTAAGTCAATTGATTATCAAAATTTCACAAGAGTCTTAGAAAAGACATGGACTTATGGATTTAGCCAACATCATTGGTATTATCGGAGTAAGTGGCATTCTTGGTGCTTACTTCTTGAGCACTTTTGACAAATTATCCACAGATAATTACCTCTATCTGTGGATGAATTTTGTGGGCGCAAGTTTGGCTTGCACCTCATCAATACTGATTGAATACATACCATTTGTGATATTAGAAGGAACTTGGGCGGTAGTTTCTTTGGTAGCTTTGGTGAGAAAATTTCTTACTTCAAAACATTCCAAAAATCAATAACGCTATTCCAAGGAAAACGCTTCATGTTCTGCTTTTCACAGACTTCAACTCGCGCGCATTTGCAATGCGTGTGTATTTTTCTGTCGTTTGCAACGACTTACATATACTACAAGTCGTTGCAAACGACAGAAAATGTTAAACACCCGTTACAAACGAGCGCAAGTTAGAGATATTAGAGGGAACTTGGGCGGTGGTTTCGTTGGTGGCTTTGGGGAGAAAATTCATTGCACCAAAGCATTCCAAAAATCAATAACGCTATTCCAAGGAAAACGCCTCATGTTCTGCTTCAAAAGCGATTCCATTTTCCAAGGAAGCACTACTTTTAACCGCCTTCAATTCTTCAAATAAAATCTTGACTTCTTGGCGGGTAATCACAGGAAAACCATAATTCAAACTTTCGTATTTAAAAGCTTTTTCTCCCTTCAATGCCTTGCGTTTTTCGACAAAATCAAGGTGTTGAAGGATGCGTTTTTGAAGGTAATCGTGGCAAGAGGTAGGAAGGTTGGAGTCGAGTATTTGTTCGGTGATGGTTTCTTCCAAAAGTGGGTCTATTTCATAGCCCACACTGTTTCGTTTGGAAGCAAGAGCAGCAAGGGTAGTCGTAGCCGTTCCTAAAAAGGGGTCTAAAACGGTGTCCCCTTTTGCAGAAAACATATTGACGAGGCGGTATGCCAATTCAAAAGGATAAGCGGCACTTCTGCCTCTCGTTTTTTGGCTGGTCAGTTTTTGTTTTACCCCCTTCAAATCCCAAATATCCGAAAACCAAATATTCCTTTCCTCCCAAAAATAAGCGCTTTCACTGCGGTTCTGCTTCTCCGCCACGCTTTTAAAATTGCGTTTGTTTCCCTTCCTCAAAATCAAAATATATTCATGTTCGAGGGTCACATAGGCTCCTGGTGGCAACATTCCCGAACCCATAAATTTGTTGGGTGCATTGGTTTGTTTTCGCCACAGAATGGTTGGTAAATTACTGAATCCAAATGAAATACAATATTGAAGGATTCGGGCATGATTGGAGTACAATCGAAAATGTTTGTTGATGGTTCTCGTAGCATCTCCAATATTGATACAAGCCACTCCACCTACTTTCAAGACCCGATATACTTCCGCCCAAATTTTGTCCAATATCTGGTGCATCGCTTCAAAACTTGCAGGCCCATCTTCTTTCTCCAACGCCTCTTTTACAGAGGAATCTTGTTCTGCAAAGATTTCATCCCACATTTGAATCATCGGATAAGGCGGTGAAGTCACCATTAAATCAATGCTTTCTGCCTTCAATGCGCTCATATTGACTGCATCTCCCCAATGAATTTCATGCTGAGTAGTTGCCTTATTTTTACCTGTTTCTTGATTGGTCATTTATCCAAAATTTCTTCAAAAATAGGAAGTCTTTTGAGCATTCAAGTACTAAATCAATAATTTGATTTTCAAAGGCAAGGAATGAAAATTAAAATGAGAATAAAAATCAAAAAAACACTTCAATATCAGTTTCTTATGAAACGACATTTGTAAAATCATTATTGAAGTCTCACTAATAAAGTAGCCTCCAAAATAAGATTTCCCCATAAAATCTCCTTAAATAACCAATTCCTGCAAGCATTCCTCCGAACAAGCAATTCCTGTAAAAATTCCTACAAACATTCCTCCGAACAATCAATTCTTGTAAATTTTGATGTAACTTTGTTGGCTTAATAATTGTATTAATATAACCTTTTTAGTAATAAGTAAAATTAAATCAAGCACAATATGAAAGTTGCAGTTGTTGGAGCTACGGGAATGGTCGGAAAAGTGATGTTAGAAGTATTGCAGGAGCGCAATTTTCCTGTGACCCAAATTATTCCTGTTGCATCCGAAAGGTCTGTAGGTAAGACCGTATTATAAAAAAAAAAAAAAGAAAAAATTGTTAGCATGGAAGTGGCTTTGTACAACAAGCCAGAAATTGCTAT
>JBGCDY010000172.1:0-2276 GCA_045105835.1 Chitinophagales bacterium | reverse complement strand
CTGGCAAAGCTAAAATATCCGTTTCCAATAGTTCTTTTTCCTTCAAAGGCATCTGCGCCCTATCTGCCCAAACCTGAAATTTTTTGGAGCGAAACCAGCGTCTAAAGAATTGGAGGTCAAAACCCGCCTGTGCCATCCAATCAACCCAAGTTCCTACCGTATAAGCTTCCACATGACTGCCATCTCGGCGTTTCTCAATATCGTTCATCCATTTTGCCAGCTCAACAGACTCAGGTGCGAGGTTGTCAATTAACAAAAACAAACCATTGGGTTTCAATACCCGATAAGCTTCTTGCACAAATTTTTGAGGGTCTGCAAAATGGTGCGGAGCAATACGGCAAGTCACGACATCAAACTGGTCTGCTTCAAAAGGGAGATTTTCTGCTTGTGCAAATTGAAAGTCGATTTGTAGCTCTTGCTCCACAGCAAATTTCTCCGCCTCCTGCAATATTTCGGTGGTCAAATCGCTGGCAATCACTTCAGCCCCTGCTTTCGCAAACTGCACGGCAACGTGTCCACCACCCGTAGCAATGTCCAACACTTTTTTGCCCTTCAATTCACCAACAGCTTCAATCATCCATTGCAGGTCTTCCCCTTTTGCATGTATCTGACTGCTGACATACGCCTTTGCAGTCTTGCCGAACTGTGTTTGTACCTTTTTTTCAATCGTACTCATATTGTTAAATGTTTTGGTAAGTGAACTCTACAAGAAAATTCCTAAGAACCCTTAAATTCTTGTTAAAGATCATTTATTTTAAACAAAAAACTGATTATCAGAAGATTGAATTTGCTAATAGTGGAGATAGAGAGAATTAATAGTAGCAAAAATAAAAAAGCCCTGAACGATTGGTTCAGGGCTCTTGGGATAAAATTTTCAGTGTTTATCAATGCTTGATATTGTATTCCTTGATTTTTCGGTAAAGCGTTCGTTCCGAAATACCCAAATCAGTAGAAGCATCCTTTCGTTTGCCTCTATGTTTTTTGAGTGCCTTCTCAATCAATTCTCGCTCCTTCTCTTCAATCTTCAAAGATTCCTCGACGACCTCCGCCGAATTGTATTCCTCATTTTGAGGGCTGTTATAAGTATTTCGGTCTAAATTTTTGACAACTATGGAATTAGAGTCATTCATTGGGGGGTAACTGATGGGTGCAGGCGTATTGGGATTGTAAGGCAAAGTCGTTTCGAAATCTTCCATTTTTTGAGGCAACATACCCGCAGTCGAAGGCATTGAGCCATTTGTGCGAACCAACTGTATCATCAATCGCTTCAAATCCTGAATGTCTTGCTGCATCTGCAACATCACCTTATAAAAAATCTCACGCTCCGACATTGTGCCTTGGTCACCTCCATATCCACCACTACCCGACAAAACTGGGAAATTGCTCAAACTCCGTGGATTGGTCGGCAAAAAGCGAATCAATTCTTCGGCATTTATCAACCGTTCAGGGGAAAGCACGGTGATTTGTTCAGCAATGTTTTTGAGTTCTCGAATGTTCCCCCTCCAACGGTAATCAATCAAAACGCTCTTAGCATCGTCCGTCAATTTGATGGGACTGATGCGGTTGTGCTCTGCAAAATCAACCGAAAACTTGCGAAACAATTGGTAAATATCTTCTTTGCGTTCTCGAAGCGGAGGAATATTGATAGGAACGGTATTGAGGCGGTAATACAAATCCTCCCGAAATTTTCCTCTCCTAACAGCTTCCATTAGGTTCACATTGGTTGCTGCAATCACCCGGACATCCGTTTTGTGAGGTTTTGAAGAACCTACCTTGATGAATTCACCTGATTCCAAAACCCGCAACAATCGTTTCTGCGTCTCCAAAGGCATTTCACCCACTTCATCCAAAAATATCGTCCCGCCATTGACGGTCTCAAAATAGCCTTTTCTGTTGTCAGATGCTCCTGTAAATGCGCCTTTTTCGTGCCCAAAAAGCTCTGAATCAATCGTTCCCGAAGGAATCGCTCCACAATTGACGGCAATAAAATCATTGTGTTTGCGCTTACTCAAACTGTGAATGACATGGGAAAAGACTTCTTTCCCTACACCACTTTCTCCAAGTACTAAAATGCTTAGGTCGGTAGGGGCCACTTGCATCGCCGTTTGTAGCGCATTGTTCAATCCCCTTGAATTGCCTATGATTCCAAATCGTCTTTTTATTGCTTGAATGTCTTGCATGTTTATTTTTGGGTTTTGATTCTAGTGAGGAGAATCAAAAGTTTTTTTAGGGTTGTTTGAAAGTGTATTAGCCTTTATAGGAGGTGTTATCAGAAT
>JBGCDY010000171.1:0-2431 GCA_045105835.1 Chitinophagales bacterium | reverse complement strand
TTTGTGCTTCAATATCTTTAAAATGTGAAGCGGTCATATTTTATGCCATTGGAGGTGCTTCATCAATTTGCACTTCAAAATTAGGATCAGCCAACATGTGTCGAAATAAAATAATTGCTTTTTGGTGCGTCATCTTCCACTCCAAAAAATTGAAACCCAAAGCTTTTACTCTTTCTTCAATTGAAGCCTCTTTGTCACCCAAAACAATGGTGACATATCCTTCTTTATCCAAAATTGCATCTTCGTCCTTGATAGCATTGAAGTTATAAGTCGCTGAATTTCCTAAGTTGAAAGACCAATAACGCACTTCTGTTTGGTTGATGTTTTCGTAACCCGTAGTATAAGTGGGCGTTTTGAAGCGAAAAACATAGACTTCCTCTGGCTGTTTGGTGATTCCTGCCAGCAAATATCGGTTGTCATTGTTTTCGATAAAACCATCTGGATTTACTCCGTGAAAAGGAATGGAATAATAATTTTTAGTGGGTTTTGAGTCGGCAATGGGTGCATCGTTTTGATTTTCAGTATAAGGTTTGGCTTGGGGTTTTTCGGAGAGAATCGTTTCTTCGATTTTGAAAACTACACTCAAACGTTCTACCATTTTCGGCAAACCTCTTTTCTGAACGATGCCCCTAAGGTCTAAATTTCGAGGCAAATTGACGGGTGTAATTTCCACCTCCTTTCCTGTTTCGCCACCATTTTCATCTAAGGTAATCGCTTGAATAGTAGGAAAACCGACTCCGCCATAATCGTCCTGATTGAAGTCGTACAAACGCATGACCATCACCAAAAACCGTACATCATTTCCAAAACTCAATTGATTAGGCAGCTCTTTATCAGCATACTTTTCGGGGAGAATATAGCTCGTATAATTTGTTCCTACTTCAATGCTGTCTTTATCTGCAATGAAAGGATTGGGCTTCCCCGAATCGCTTTTGATTTGGTAATCCACCAAAGAACCCTGCGTTTTGTAGTCCTCCAAACTATAAACATTGAAGCTGAAATAGCGGGTATCTGGGAATTTTCCCTGAATTTTGAAGCCCGTATTTTTATCGGTTCTCACCAAAGTATAGGTGTAATAGTTGGCATACGCATCAGGCAAAATTCCCACGGTGGTGTCTCGACCGATGTAGGATTGCCAAACGGTGTTGTCAGGTTCGAGTCCTCCAGAATTGAAGTATTGAAGTCCTCCAAAATAAACGAGACCTAATAAACCAATGAGTATCAATAGTATTTTAATGAACCGATTCATTTTAATAGTGTATTTAAAGTCAAGAGGTTAATGGAGACTCTATACAATTGAATAAAAACATTGATGACAAAGACACCTCCAATTCCCTTCAAAATTGCCCATGACCAATTCTCGTGATAAAAATTTTTGAAGCTGACAGTGTAATAACCCAACATAACGAATGTGAGTGGTAAAATGAGTAACCATTTATTGACCACAAAATCCATCAAAACCGCAAATTCTATCCAAATCACACTGAAAATCAACAGAAATGAAAAATAGTGTGTCGAAAAAATAATGTGTTTGCCATAAGGGAGCTTTCTTTTCCAGGTCAAAAACATGCTTATCAAGGCAAGAAATGGAATCAAAAAAATGATGAGCCCTTTGGCAAAACCAGATGATTTTTCATCATACATCAAAGCTATTTCTGCTACTGACAAATTCCGAGCTTCAGCAATCGCATTGACCTTTTCCATTACTTTTACTCCGTCAAAATTTTCGACAAAATACCACCTTGAAGGAGTTCTGAAAATGTCTATTTCTGAAAGAAAAATGAAGAAAAGAAGGTTGGAAAGAATAAATATCTGGAAAGGTTTCATGTAGGGAACTCGTATTCCTTCTACATACTTCAATGACAATGAACCAGGAGAAAAAAACAACAGCTTCAAAGTCCGAAATATTTTGGAGTCCAAATTGGTAATCGAACCAAGTGCCTGCCCCAAAATATTCCGAAGTGAGAAATCCTTTTCATGGATGATTTTTTCACCACAATCATTGCAGTAATTACCCACAAAATGGTTTTCACAACTCTTGCATGTATTTGTATTTTTGTTCATTTAATTCAACCTTCAGTTTACTTGCTTACCCCTTCATTGCAGCCATTTTCTGGGCTTTTCGAGCCTTCATCATTGCCCGCATTTCTCGGAAATAATCAGAGAAAATCGACCTTGCAATCATCAGTTTCATGATTTCATTTGTTCCTGCATAAATTCTCGAAACCCTTGCATCTGCCCAATACCTCGCAATCGGATATTCCCACATATAGCCATACCCTCCAAAGAGTTGCAAACATTCGTCAAACATTTTGTATTGCATATCGGTAGCCGCACATTTTGCCATTGAAGCCAATTCTGCTGTCAGTAAAAAAAAAAAAAAAAGGTCATTACACCTGTCCACAAAAGCAGTATGTACTTCCAATTGCAT
>JBGCDY010000170.1:0-2231 GCA_045105835.1 Chitinophagales bacterium | reverse complement strand
AAATAAAGCAAACTCATTTCGCTTGATGAACAAGAAAGAAGGCATCCAAAAATGGATAAATCCCTGTTTTAGTTTGAGAGGCGGCTTTTTTAGCAGCTTTTCAAACTCCAAAATTCCTTTTCGCATTGTTTTTGCTCCCTCCAAAAATGCCTCACTTGTTTCCCATAGAGAGTCATAAGAAGTATCAGTAGGTTTGTCTAAAAAGTAGTGATTGTCCTTGCCTTTTTGGTGAATGCCCGTTTTTTTGAGTAAGGTAAGGTAAATCGTTTTTTCGGGAGGAAAAGCCGTTTTACTGAATCCCAAATCTTCTTTTTGCCAATGTAGGGTCAAAGCTTTGAAGTAGTTGCGCCTTGCAGTAGCAATCGAACCCGAAATTTTGTCTCGGTTGACCAATTCATTTTTGAAAATTGGAGTCGCTTCATAGACCTCCTTGCAAATCTTAGAAAGCTGTTTGTTGAATTGTGTGCGATTGGAGATAGGAACTGTTTGTCCTTTAAAAACCCATTGCACATTCTCAGAAGCACCAAACAACTGTTTGAAAACTGCCTCGTTTAGTTGTTCAATCTCATAATTCTTTAGGTTTTTCAGTTCTCGCCTTGCAATTCTATCTTCACTGACGGTTTCTTGTGTCAGCACATACTCTGTCTTTTTTATCTCAAAAATGATTTCCTTGATTGCAGCGACATTGTTGAAATAACCATATAAAATCGCTCCTTCTGTATTTTGAGATTGTTCCATGACTTGTTCAACAGCCAGATTTTTGGAGAAAATGAGGTTGATAAATCCATCAATTGCTCCTTTGGGTTGTTCGTCTTTTTGGAGTGGAGCATTGGATAGTCGAAACTCAAAAAAACGAGGTGTTCCTTTTTGGTACTGTTCGGCTTTGGCAGGAAGGTAGGGGAAACTAAAATAATTTTGCAAAGGGGTAATGACATCTTCCACTATTGGAACTTTGCCTGATGCATTGAGTAGCTCTTCGTCGATGTCAATATCTGTACCGTCAAACAAAATATACTGATTGCGGTACTTCGCAAAACGAATGATTTTTTGACGCTCCAATTTTTCGATTAATACAGGAGCATTGTCAATCCCCAAACTCAACTGAGCATAAGTGGTGAGAAAATCATCGTCTAATTTTGCAGCTCTTGAAGCGAAAATATTGAGCAACCCAATTGTTTTTACCAATTTGATGGCTTTCAAAGTATGTTTTTCGAAGCCTCCATCTATTCTTTCAATGGCATCTTTGATTGCCCCCCACTGAGCAAAATGTGGGTTGTTTTTTGAAGCAATCGTATGGTAGTGATTGTATTGGAGATAATCATAGACACAGGCTACATTGTAAAAGGGATTGTTGTCTTGTGTATAATTTTGAAGGCTGTGTGAATCGCTGCTTTGTAGGAAGGTAAATAAGGAACGTTCATTTTGTCCGTATTTTTGTAAAGATAGTGTTAGGACAGTAGCACTCAACAAGTCAAAAGGAAGGAGTTCTTGGGTGATTTGTTGAGAAATTTCACTCGAAACAGGAACTGCATTGGTTTTGTCAAACAAGTCGTTTAGTTGCTCAAAATCCTTAGTATTGATTTTGTGTTTTGCTGCGCTTCCTTTTAGATAGTTGGCGGCTAAATACAATAGTTGTTCAACAGGTTCATTGAAGGTAATTCCTTTCAAGCGTCCGCTGACCTTCTCCCATTCATTTTGTTGTTGCGTGTTTAGTTTAGAGGCATAGGTATTGAAGCTTTGGTGCAAAGTATTAAGAAAGACGATGTTTTTTTCTTCGTCATTCACAAACTCTGCCAACTGTTGTATGAAATACAATTCTTCTTCTGGTTGATTCTGGGCTGCTTTTTCCAAAAATTTACCAAACTCATCCACCATTATCCATACAATTCCATTTTGGGCTTGTACTTCTTGGTGCAAGTCTTCCAATGCTTTCAGTACAGTCGTGGCGTTAATCTCGTCTTCTTCTACACCTAATTCATGTCCCAATGCTTGTAAGAAAGATTGTGGTTTGCCGATAATGTGTAGAAAATGAGCATGTTTTTTGCCTCCAAATTGCCCATTTACTTTTCCGAAATATTCCTTATTGCCTCGTAAATTTTGTGTCAAAGCAACTAAAAAAGCAGATTTCCCTGTACCATAAGAACCTATAATGCTGAATGAATGTATACCGACTTTGAAGTCGTTGATGATTTGATTGAATACATTTTGGGCATTAGGTGTCGTAATGTAGT
>JBGCDY010000169.1:0-4634 GCA_045105835.1 Chitinophagales bacterium | reverse complement strand
TGTCAAAATACCCAGTTGAACCTTCTCTTCGAGGAATCTGATATTTTACTGCAATTGCATTGAAAGGGGCAGATACAACATAACAAAAATCTTGAAAAAGAAACTCAACATTTTGCTTAATCCAAATAGGATGATGATAATCCAAATAATCATCTGTAATAAAAGCAATTAGTGTATCATTGCTCATCATGACTGAGTCCAGGTATATTTTGGAAAGCAGATTCGCTCGATTCTGTAAAAGATTTTTGGTAATTGCCAAGTCTTGATTAGGCAACTCCATTTTAACACTTTCCTTAGGCTCAGTACGCAAGTTTTCTCCAGAATGACACAACTCCAACATTAACCTTTCCAGTGTTTCATTGTCTTTGGAATCAATCCAATAGGTGACTGCAATGTTTAAAGCACGATAGTACCTCAATTCTAATACCCCATGAAAAATTTCTTTTTTGTTCTCAGCTTCTGAAATCAACTTGAAAAATGTCCAGTTATTTCCATTCTTCAAATCAAGGGTGATTATTCCGAGTTCGGGATTTGTAGGAAATCGCCGAGTATCTGTTTCTCTTTGTGAATGAACAATTGTAGAATTATTCAACAATTCAATCAAAGAATCCAATTTTTCTTTTTCAATAAAACCCTTACTAAGAGTCATTTCCTTCCGCTTAAAAATAAGAGGAAACTTATACCCTCCTTCATACATCAAAGAAATATCTTCTATCAATTCACTTTGAATATTGATTTTATCAGCCACTTCCAAGTTATTAACCTCCTCTGGCAATTTTGTAGGAGATACACCAAGGCTACTTACTTTATATTGATTATCAATCTTCAAGAAATTTATTACTACAAACCATTTTGGAACTGAAGACCCCTTATCTATTCCCATCGGAACCTCGACATGCACCAAAAGTATTGAATCCTTAGGTAGCATTGGATGTGAGACCAAAACCTTTGATTTCTGAACAATAATATTTTCTTTTTTATCAATTTCAAGCTTCGAAATCATTGCTTTACATTTAACAAGAATTCCCTCAACTCCCTCTAATTGATCGTAGTATTTGTCAGAAACAAAATAGTTTTTTAGTTTTTCAATATCTCCTTCCTGCAAATCTTTCACAACCTCAATTGACAAGGTCTCTATCGCTACTTCTTTTGAACAACTACCAAAAATCACAGAAAAGAGTATCACAAATACGAATAGATATGCTTTCATTTTTTCTAATTTGAAGCAAAATTAGTTATTCTCTGAAAATCAATATAATAATGATGCATGAAAACTAAAAAACGGGCTTAATCTTTCTCCAAGATTAAGCCCGTTTCACTTTTATCAAATATTTAAATCATCAATCAAACGACTGCATATGTTTACCAGAAATCTCCAATACTTTGTCGAATTCTTCTGGACTCAAGTCGTTGTAGAAGAAGTTGATAGGATTGATTCTCTTACCATTTTTATGCACTTCATAATGCAAGTGAGGAGCAGTAGAAGTTCCTGTATTTCCAACCAAACCAATCACATCACCACGATTGATACGCTGTCCTGTGCGTACTTCGATTTTGCTAAGGTGAGCATATAGGGTTTCGTAATTGAAACCGTGGTCAATCACTACGTGGTAACCATATCCTTTTCTCAATTTTTTCACCTTTACTACCTTTCCTTTACCCGTTGCATAAACCGAAGTTCCTGTTGGTGCAGAAAAATCCATTCCACTGTGCATCTTACGAGTTTTGTAGATTGGGTGCATTCGCATTCCAAAACCAGAAGCAATACGTCTCAATTGTTTGTTGGAAACAGGCTGAATTGCAGGAATAGAAGCAAACATTTCTTCTTTGTTCTTTACAAGTTCTGCAATTTCATCGTAAGATTTGGATTGAATATAAAGTTGTTTACGAATTTTTTCGATTCTTTGTGCTGTACCTTTCATCAATTCACTATTCGGCAAATTGTCCAGGTCTTTGTAGCGATTACCACCTCCAAAACCAGCCTCACGGACAGCCATAGGAATAGGTTCTGCTTCAAAAATAGTACGGTAAATGCTTTCGTCTCTTTCTTGCAAAGCACCCAAAACTTCTTCTTGTTCTTGTACTTGTCGTCGGAAACCTTCTACTTCAACTTCTAACTTTTCAACGTGAAGGTTTAACTGACGTTCTTTTGGAGAAGGAAAGAATTTGGAGGTAAGCATACCACAAAAAACACCAAAAACAGTCAAGGCACAACAGACACCAAAAACTTTTAGTGCGAGTGATTGCCAACTGTCCTCAATCTTTTCATACCGAAGGGTGTGTTTATTGTATTGGTATTTTACTTTTTTCATAGCCTAAGATTATGTAATTTCGCCATCCCTTTTAAAAGATTTTGAATGCAAAAATAACAAACAATTAGCAATATTAAAACTTTAGCCCCTAAAGCTAGTCAAGTTAATATCGTTTCTTTTTGTTATTTAACGTTTTTTCAGATTTTAAAAGCTCTATTGGTTCCTAAAAAATAAATAAATATTCGCATGACATCCAAGGAGATAAGAGATACTTTTTTGAATTTCTTTGAAAGCAAAAGTCACAAGATTGTCAAATCAGCACCGATTGTTGTTAAAAATGATCCTACCCTAATGTTCACCAATGCGGGTATGAATCAATTCAAGGATTTTTTCTTGGGCAACTTAAAGACAGACAGCCCACGAGTGACTGATACTCAGAAATGTCTGAGGGTTTCGGGCAAGCACAATGACCTCGAAGAAGTGGGTGTGGACACCTATCACCACACCATGTTCGAAATGTTGGGAAATTGGTCCTTTGGTAACTATTTCAAAGAGGAAGCCATTGCCTGGGCATGGGAATTATTGACAGAGGTTTACCAAATTTCCAAAGACCGTTTGTATGTAACTGTTTTTGAAGGAGACCATGTCGATAAAGTACCAGAAGATTCTGAGGCATACGATATTTGGAAAAAGTACATCGAAGAAGATAGAATCATCAAAGCCTCCAAAAAAGACAATTTTTGGGAAATGGGCGAAACAGGGCCCTGTGGTCCTTGTTCAGAAATCCATGTGGACATTCGCTCCGATGAAGACCGTGCCTCAAAAAGCGGCAAATCATTGGTGAATGCAGACCACCCTCAAGTAGTAGAGATTTGGAACTTGGTATTCATCCAATTCAACCGCAAGGCAGACAAAAGCTTAGAAGTACTTCCTGACAGCCATGTGGATACAGGAATGGGCTTTGAGCGACTTTGTATGGTCATTCAGGGCAAACAATCCAACTACGAAACCGATGTCTTCACCCCGATTATCTCCAAAATTAGCGAGATTACAGGAATGCCTTATGGCAAAAGCGAACCTTCTGACATTGCGCTTCGGGTAATTGCAGACCATATTCGTGCGATTACCTTCACGATTGTAGATGGTCAAATGCCTTCTAATACGGGTGCGGGTTATGTGATTCGCCGAATTCTTCGTCGAGGTGTGCGCTATGCTTTCAGTTTCCTGGACTGGAAAGAACCGATTTTGCACCGTTTGGTGGCTATCTTGGTGGAACAGTTTGGGGAAGTCTTCCCAGAATTGAAGGAACAGCAAGAATATGTAGAGCGAATCATTTTGCAGGAAGAAAAAACATTCTTGCGAACATTGGATGCAGGTTTGAAGCGTTTTGCTCAAATTGAAAGTGAATTGGAGCAAGCCTTGTCTACAAACATCAAAGGAGAGGCTGCCTTCAAATTGTACGATACTTTTGGTTTTCCGATAGATTTGACCCGATTGTTGGCGCAAGAAAAAGGCTTTACAGTCGATGAAGCTGGTTTTGAAGCCGAAATGAAGATTCAAAAAGACCGTGCTCGCCAAGCTACCAAAGTCGAAACGGGTGATTGGATAGACCTTATTGAAGGTATCGAGAATGAATTTGTAGGCTATGATACTTTGGAAACGGTTTCACAAGTGGTGAAATACCGTGGGGTGAAGGAAAAGAAAAAATCTTATTTCCAAATCATTTTAGACCAAACACCTTTTTATGCCGAAAGTGGTGGACAAGTGGGTGATGTGGGATTCCTACAATTTGGTGATGAAAAAATTGGCGTATTTGATACCCGAAAGGAGAACAATCTGATTGTTCACTTCGTCAAAAAACTGCCTGAAGACATTACAATGCCTGTAAAAGCGGTTGTAAGTCAAGACAAACGACAAAAAATAACCAACAACCACACTGCGGTTCACCTTATTCATGCTGCGCTCCACAAGGTATTGGGAGAACAGGCTGTCCAAAGAGGACAATTGGTGAACGACGAATATTTGCGCTTCGATTTTGCTCACTATGAGAAGGTGACAAAGGAAGAATTGCAGCAAATTGAACGCATGGTGAACGAAAAAATCCGTGAGAACATTCCTTTGGAGGAATTGCGAAATGTGCCGATTCAAGAGGCAAAGGACATGGGGGCAATAGCTTTGTTTGGTGAAAAGTATGGTGACGAAGTGCGGGTGATTGCCTTTGACCGTGACTATTCGGTGGAATTGTGTGGTGGTACGCATGTGGCTGCAACGGGTGAAATTGGATTTTGTAAGATTACAGAAGAAACTTCTGTCGCTGCGGGCGTTCGTAGATTGGTAGCGATTACGGGTGTCAAAGCTTTTGAAACCATTAGTAGTCAGTTG
>JBGCDY010000168.1:0-9394 GCA_045105835.1 Chitinophagales bacterium | reverse complement strand
AGAATGGCGCACTGATTAACTTCAATTTCAGCAATTGCAGTTATGAACAGAACATGGAAGGTTCTATCAGTATTTTAGCTGAAAAAGGTACGGTCAAAATTGGTGGTCAATATTTGAATACCATTGATTACCAAAAAATTGAAGGCTATACGATTCCTCCTTTGCCGCAAGGGAAAGGGCCCAATGATTATGCGGGAGGCTACAAGGGTTCGATGTCTAATCACGATAAGGTGATTGAAAATGTGGTAGATACGCTTCAAGGTCGGGCGCAAGTGGCTACGAATGGAGCCAATGGTATGAAGGTCGTAGAAATTATTGAAGCCATGTATTTGAAGAGTGAGCAGCTCTAAGGAATCTCAAGTTAAAAGCTAAAATGCAAAAATCGCCCTGTATTTCCTATAAAAACACCTCAAAATGACTCCAAAATACACGCCCATCAATTGCAGTTTTTACGATTATTTTGAAGCTTTTGCTGTAAAAAGGCAAGTGGTTTCCATTGTTTACTTCAATGAAAATGGGGATTCGCTAAACACTGAATCTCGTATCAAAGACCTTTTTAGTCGAAACAAGGTGGAGTATGTTTTGCTTGAAAATGGGCTACAAATCCGTTTGGATTATGTGAAAGAATTGGAGGGAATGGTCAATGAAGGGCATTGTGAAATTACTCCTCCAAAAACAGGCAATCTATGAAATGGCAAAAATTGGGTAGAATCATCGCACCACAAGCGGGATTGGAATGGATTAGCACTTTTGCAGGACCTTCTTATGCAGTGCAAATTGACAAGAGTTCACTATTCGACATCTACATCACTGGGCGAGATTCCAAAAACCGCTCGCAGATTGGCAAAATTCGCATAGACATTCATCAGCCTCAAGAGATTTTGGAAATCAGCGAAAAACCGCTTTTTAGTGTTGGAGAACTGGGCAGTTTTGATGAAAATGGGGTTTCTTATCCTTGGATGACCGAACATGAAGGAAAGCTTTGGATGTACTATATTGGCTGGATGCCAACGGTTTTGACTCCCTTCAACCTACAATTGGGCTTGGCGATCCAACAAGAGGATGGAAGTTTTGAACGCTATTCTCGTGCGCCGATTTTACCTCGAAACAACGATGATTTTTTGTCTTTTGGTTCTTCTTGTGTCCAAAAGGAAGGTGATTTGTGGCGGATGTACTATACGTGTTTCTTGAAGTGGGGACAAAAACCTAGCGACCACAAGCACTACTATGTTATCAAATATGCGGAGTCGGATGATGGCATTCACTGGCGACGAAACAACCATATTTGCATCAATATTGAAGCGGAAAGTGAATATTCTATTTGTCGTCCAACGATTTACAAAGACAAAGCAGGTACTTACCATCTTTGGCATACCTACAGAGGGACGCAATACCGAATTGGCTATGCCCACTCCAAAGACGGAATCAACTTCACTCGAAGAGATGATTTAGTGGGTATTGAAGTATCTCAAGAAGGCTGGGACGATACAGCCATGTGTTATGCCCAAGTATTTCCTTTCGAAGACCACCTTTACATGATTTACAATGGCAATGAATATGGTCGAGAAGGTTTGGGTTTGGCAAGAATGCCCATCAGTGATTTATCAGCTTAGGGGATTCCGTGAATGAGAAAAACACTTCTATAAGAAGCTCCATTTTTTGCTTCGAAGTTGCCAGCCAATCAAGCCAAATAAAATGAACAGTCCAGACATCCCATAAATGCCTATGTCTTGAAATATTGTTTTCTCTTTGAACATTGCTTGACGATTTCCCAACTGTATAAAGGCTGCCCAATAGAAAGGGTGTGAATCCAAGCTACTGGTTTGATCATGCTTCAAAAAATCCAGCTTTGCATTTCTGAGTGCCTCGTCTTTGGCTTCTCCATTGTATAGGTGTTTGTAAAAACGGGTCATCAGTTTTTTGGAGCTGCAATCATTGACTCCCCACAGTGTGGTAATCAAGCTTGGACACCCTGCTGCCATGAATCCCCTTGCCAAACTCATAACCCCCTCACCTTTCAGCAACTGACCACTTCCTGTATTGCAAGCACTCAAAACGGTTAATTGCGTATTCAATTGAAGGGTATAAAGCTCTAATGCACTTAGGTATTCGTCATTCGAAAAATAGATGCGATTGAAGTTCGGGTTGTGGTCATCCATACAAGCATGTGTTGCCAAGTGCAAAATATCGCTGTTATTTGCCTCATTCAAAAAACGTTGTTTGGTTGCTCTTTCGCCGATAAACACCTCTCCCTCCCATTCTTCCCCCAAACTATACACCTCTGACTCGGCACAGTCCAGTTTTACGAGTTCTTCGGCACAACTTCTGATTCGTTTTTCATCACTTTTGCCATAAAAACTGGGGGCATAAGCCATCAAGACTTTCTCATTTTCAGAAGAACGCTTGAAGCCTTCCTGCATTTCTTCGTTTTGCAACAATAAACTTGCAGAATAAGTGTAATTTATTTGAAACTCTTCAATTACATACGCCAAATTATGGATACTGTAATCAGGAGAATCATTTTTGGGAAGTTCTGTAACCAAGGCTTCAATAGGTACATACCCCAACATTCCATCAGGAATAATCATCAATTCAGCAATATTCTCGTCTAATTGACTGACAATAGGGTGTAAGATTTTTTGGTATAAACCATGCGAGTTTTCCACATATTCGCTAAAAGAAGAATAAGGATTCTCATGGTTCTTAACAAAGGTTGATATTTGCTCTCCAAGCGTTTTCACATCTCCTATTATATACGTTTGAAGAGATATCTCTTTTTGTTCATTTGGTGAAACCACAAAAGCATACAATTTTTCCTCGCCCCAGAAAAATTCAATAAAAGATTGATTGGCACTAAGCTTATCTTGAATGTTTTTTACTTTTATACTTTCTGATGCATATTTCAATTCAAAATACGGTGAATAGTCCTGCTTCAATCCCTGCCTAAACAATTCCTGTCCTTCTTTCAACTGGACAGCTTTCTCTTTCCACAACCTCAACTTAGCATCATTTGCTAATGGTTTTCTTCTTTCCTCATAAATCAGCCCTTCATAAAAAACAAGATTACTTTGAAACTCCTTTTCTTTTTTAATAAGGCTATCAGGCAAGTAAGCAGATTTTACTTGGCGGTCATTGATGGCTTCCATCAACAAATTCGCCTTACTTTTTTCACTGAATATAAATGCTTGTTCTTTGTATTTTTGGTCTTGGGTTAATTCATATAATTTCAAGGAAAGAATAATTGCTTCTTCATATATGGTAAGAATATCCTCTCCTAATCTTTTTTTGCTTTTCTCATTCCTAAATTCTTGACGCATTATATCCAGTACGTCTATCGCCAAAATATAAGTATCAAAAGCTCCTTCTAAGTTTTTTTGATTATTGTTATTCACAAGCCCATACCGATAGAGTGTCCTTCCTTTATCATGTAAGGTTTTTAAAAGTCTATTCTTTAAAATAATTTGCGTTATTGAAGGGTTTTTATAAATATTATCTTCAAGGTCTTTTTGATCAGACAGTAAAACCAAAGATTTTTGAAAATGACTTAGTGCAGTAAGGTAGTCTTCCTTCTCAAAATAAATTCTCCCTACAAGATTATGTGCAAAAAGAGGAATCTGATTATAAAGCGAATAATTGTAATCGAAGCATTTCTCCAAATTAAATATTGCAGCATCAAAATCTCCTTTTCTTTTGTAGAAGGCAGCCCACCCTAAATAAACTCCTAATAACTCCCTATTGCTTGCATTTATAGATATTTTTTTCAGTTGCTCCTCAAATTTAGACATCCAATAATTGGCTTTATCTATTTCCATTTCTGCCAAATATATCATTGTCAAATTTCCATAAATTTCCATTTTCGCCCCTTCCTGCTTACTTTTAGGACTATACTCATCAGACTCTACTACCTTTCTGGCTTTCTCATGATAAGCTATTGATTCCTCATGCTTTGCATCATAAAAATCATAATAAAACTCATGGTATAAATGCGGAAAACTCTGCTTGTGATATATTCTATACATCAATTCGTTTGGAGGCAAACCAGTGAGTAATTCCTCTGCTTTTTTAAAATAGTATTGTCCCATTTCATAATTTTTCTTCCATCTATATGATTCCCCTAATTTAGAATATTTCCCCGCCAACCACAACTTATCTTTTGGCAGTTCATTCGGCAACTCTAATCTATGCTGCAACGATAGATGCGCATATTCCAAAGCTTTATCAAAATCTCCAGTGAACCTATTGTGTATTTTCATCAAATTACCATAAGCTCTAGAAAGAATGGAATAGTATAAACCCCCTTTAGGGAGATTCTCATTTGCTAAACTTATTGCAGCATGTAAATAAAGCTCTCCTCGACCTATATCTTCTCTCAGATGCACTCGAACAAACCCCATATTCAAATGGTTTTCGATAAGGTTTTCGTTGTGGTTTCCCTGCCTAAAAACATTTTCAGCAATCTCAAAATAAGCAATTGCCTTTTTTAATAAGTCTTGCTTCTCCGCAAGATGTAAATCGTGAAAAATCGCCTCTACCCAATAAGTCTCTCCCAACAAATGGTACGCTACACCCACTGCCTTGTCATCCTCTTTCAAATGTTCACAGGCAAATTCAACTGTTTGTTCTGAAGTTTTTTTCATCTCCTCAAACTTTTGCAGTTTATCCAAATTTTCAGCAATTTTGCAGCGAATTAATACACATTCACTCCATTTCTCTTGCTCTTCAAATAAAGTCAAGGCTTTTTTTAGGAATACAATCGACTCCTCGTGATTGTATTCTTGAAAAGCATCATTGCCTTGTTCCCACAATTGGGAAGCAAGACTTAATTCGTTGATTATTTTATCATCGGGATTACTATAAATGTGTTGGGAACAAAAGAAAAATGTTACCAAGAAAAATAAGCATAGATTGATTTTCTTGTTCATGATATAAATCGGTACTTTTACAAACGAATACAAAACAAGTCATTTCTGAACAAAACGAATATTTTTACATTTACGCACATTAAAAACAAACATATTTATCGTTATACAACAAATATATGTTTACTTTTTCAAAAAACATCGTCTTAACAATAGAGAGTTATAATGACTGACCCAGCCTTCAAATTATTATTCAAAAAATCATATGCGCATTGTGTACAACAACTCCAATACTTGACAAGTTCCAAAGAGGATGCAGAAGAACTATTCATCGAAGCAATTACCAAGTATTGGATCAAATCTAAAAAAGACAATGCTAAAGACATCAAGTATCCTAAAAAATACATCTTAATAATCGCAAAACATATTTGGTATGATCAAAACAAAAAAAAGAGACCCGAACAAATAAGTGATGAAGACCAATTAAGCATACACCAAAGTAAACACATAGATGTCTTTGACGAAAACGTTTTTAATAAACTCATTCAAAAGGAAAACGAGGAGATTTCAAAAAGAGAGCATCAAAAAAGAAAAGTAGCCCTAAATAGAGCGTTCAAAAAACTAAAACCTAATTGTAGAAAACTATTATTAGCTATCTTTACATATAATAAAAACAATCAAGAACTTCAAAAAGAACTGAACTACGCTTCAGTAAATGTCATAAAAACCACAAAATACAGATGTAAAAATCAGCTAAAAAAAATATACTTAAAAGAATACAATCAAATAGGCGGATAAAATGGATAACAGACAAAATACATCCGAATTAGCAGAAAGATACGTAAGAGGTGAATTGCAAGGAGAAGAATTATCACGATTTGAGGAATTGCTGAAAAGCGGAACGGACAAAGAACTCAAAGAAGAGGTGCTTTTCCACAGAGAACTTCAATTGATAAGCAATCAAACAGAGGAAGAATCTATACAGGAACAATGCCGTCAATGGACAGCAGAAATAAATGCAAAAAAATCTCCTATGACTATCAAGAATTTACTATATGTCGTAAGCATAGCAGCCATAATGGCTACAACTTGGTTCGGTCTGAACCTATTGCTCCCCAAAACAACAGCAGTAGAGCTTGCAGAGATATACTGGAAAGACCAAACCAGACTTCTCAATATTGTGCGAGGAGATGGAAATGAAGCATTCAAACTTTTTGAAGAGGGACAGTATGCCGAAGCCAATGAATACCTGAGTAATATTCCAGATAGCTCAGAATTTCACACAAGTGCATTGCTCCTGTCAGGCATTAGTTACTACAAAAAAAAAAAAAAAACAGATGGCATCAACCTCATCAGGCAGGCAGCCAGAGATCGAAAAAATATCATATCAGAAGAGGCGAGGTGGCGATTAATTCTTGCTTTAATACAGGAAAAGGACTATAATGCAGCAAAAACCTTACTAGATGAATTCGAAGACCTACAAGGCTATAGCAAAGAAGCAAAAAAATTACTGCGAAGAATCCCTGGAGACAGCCACTAATAATTCGCTATCAAATAAATGGAGCCATTACCCCAGCTCCAAAAAATCACTATATACCCATTCACTTCTCACCCTTTGCCTACTACTATTCAACGTATTTTGCTCCGCACAACTGACTTTTCACATCACCCAAGCCCCCTCCAATACACCACCTGATGCCATCATTCATCTGGCAGGCGACTTCAATGGCTGGAATGCAGGCGATGCAAATATGCAATTCACCAAAAACTCAGACGGCACTTATAGCCTCATCAAAGATTTAAGCGCAGGTCTATTAGAATTCAAACTCACCAGAGGCAATTGGGAAACCGTTGAAGGCAACGAAAACGGCAATGTTCGCCCCAACCGTCAATTCAACTACAATGGCAGTCCGCAGATACTCAACTTAGAAATTCTCAGTTGGGAAGATTTCGGAAACGGTGGCATTTTGAACCTACCTCCAAATGTATTTATCGTTGACCAAGATTTTTACATGCCCGAACTCGACCGAACTCGCCGAATTTGGATTTACCTCCCTCCCGACTACAATACGGCTACCGAAAAACACTATCGAACTCTATACATGCACGATGCCCAAAACCTATTCACACCTCAAACAACCGCTTTTGGAACAGAATGGGAAGTGGACGAAACATTGACTGAGCTTTTTGAACAGGGCGATGAGGGTTGTATCGTAGTAGGAATTGACAATGGTGAAGGACAACGCATTGACGAATATTCTCCTTGGGTCAATGTGAGTTATGGCGGTGGTGAAGGCGATGAGTATGCCGACTTCTTAGTGACCACTCTCAAACCCTACATCGACCAAAACTACCGCACCAAACCCGAACGAGAACATACAGGCATTATGGGTAGCTCCTTAGGCGGCTTGATTACACATTACACAGCTCTCGAATACCCTGAAACATTTGGCAAAGCGGGCATTTTTTCACCCTCCTATTGGTTTTCGGGAGAAGCCTACACCCACGTTTTGGCAAGTGGACATCCCGAAGAAATGCGAATTTGTTTGCTATCAGGAGGACAAGAAGGTGGCGGTTCAGTGGTCATTGATACCGAAAATATGTACCAAACTTTTTTGGAGGTAGGATATGGAATGGATGAAATCAAAAACGTTGTAAAAGCAGATGGCAAACACGAGGAAGCATTTTGGGCAAGAGAATTTGGCGAGAGCTACAAATGGCTCTTTGAAGTAGATTTGGGAACAGATATTGAAGTAAGCCCAAGTGAAAACCCCATTCTTTTTTACCCCAATCCTGTAACAGAAAAACTATTTTTAAAAGTGCCTGCTACCTTCAAAAACGGAACCTTATCCATTCTCACCATTGAAGGAAAAACCATTCAACAAAACAATTTTACGAACAACAACAATCAATTTGACCTCCAAAAATTGGACAATGGCTTTTACATTCTTCAAGTAATCTTAGATGAGAAATTGGTTCGTATAGAGCGAATAGTATTGGCGAGATAGAGACTGGATAGTACACTGATTAGACAGATTTGATTGATTAAAACTGTTTCCATAAAATCAGTTAAAAATCACGTCTAATCAGTTAAATCAGTGTTCCATTAAACAAAAAATCATGACAACACAAGAACAAAAAAGAAGAACTTTCATCAAAGCAATGCTACTCGCAGGAGCAAGTTTCTACCTTCCTTCCTGCAAAACCAAAACACCTTCCAAACCTCCCAAAATAGACACTTCTACCACCACTTCAAACCCACCCATTGAAGAAAAACCCGATACAATAGAACAACAAGTCGAGCAAATTGAAGAGTTTTTCAAAAGTGAAAACGTGGTATTTTTCAGAATGGAAAACGAGGAATACAGTGAACTCAACATAGGCTTCAACCTGCGAGTACCCAAGCAGCCCAAAATCATCGCACTCTGCAAAAACGAAGAAGGCATTGCAGAATCGGTCAAATACGCCAAACAGTTCAAACTCCAAGTTTCTGTCAAAAGCGGCGGGCATAGTTTTGAAGGTTTTTCGAGCAACGATGGCGGAATGTGCATCAACCTGTCTTTATTGAAGGAAATAGAATGGCTCGATGAAAACACAGTCAAAATTGGCTGCGGCACAACCCTCAAAGAAATCTACGATGCCCTTTTACCAAAAGGGAAAATCCTTCCAGCAGGCTCCTGTGCAGGAGTAGGAATTGGTGGCTTGGCATTGGGCGGCGGCTACGGTTTGTTTGGGCGAAAATTTGGCTTGACCTGCGACAGCATGAAAGCCCTCACCTTGATAGACGGCAATGGTGAAATCCACAAAGCCAAAGACAACGACGAACTCCTTTGGGCATGTCGAGGCGGCGGAAACGGAAACTTTGGAGTAGTCGCCAACATGACCTTCAAAGCCCACGAAGCCCCAAAAACCTTCACCCGACACCTCTTCAAAGCCTACAAACTCGATGTAAAACGCGCCAAATCCCTACTCCAAAAGTGGTTTGACATGACCGCAAAACTCCCCAATTCTTGTTTTGGAGCCTATGTCTTAAACGGCAAAACACTGACGGTTTTGATTACCGATGCCGAAAACCGCATTGCAGAAATCAAACCGCTTTTAGATACTTTCAGCGCTGCAATGGATAAAACCACGATTGGCAAAGTCGAAACAGATTTGCCCAAATCCCTCAAACGCTACTACGGCATACAAACACCACTTTACTTCAAAAATGCCTGTGCAGGACTCTACAAAGGATTTTCTGACATTGAAGGCTGCATCGAAACCGTGATTCAAAAAGTACACGAAAACCGAGGTTTGATTTACCAAGTCAATACTCTGGGAGGTGAAATCGCCAATCCCGATTTTGAAGCCGTTTCCGCCTACCCACATCGCTCCTACCCTTACCTATCCGAGCTACAAGCTTATTACGAAAAGGATTCACAAGGCAAAAAACTCGTTCCTGCCTTCCAAGAAATCCAAACCATCTTTGCCAATCACGGCATTTCTGCCCACTATCGAAACTATCCCGACATCAACTTTGAAAACTGGGAAAC
>JBGCDY010000167.1:0-4967 GCA_045105835.1 Chitinophagales bacterium | reverse complement strand
GATGCTCAGTTCATAATAATAGGAGGTGCAGGACATAGTCCTACTCTTGAAGAACCTGAACAAGTGAACCAAGTCATTGAAGGTTTTTTGAAGACTTTGTAGTTTGCTTTGAAGCTTAGGAATATTTCAAAACGAACTGTGTCAACATCGTTTCATAAAAAACTAAGATGGAAGTATTTTTTTAATCTCCATTCCTTATTTGGTATTCTTGTTTTGGTAAATCAGTGAAATGTGTGGAGAATAACCCAAAACTGGATGAAACCGATTGGCAAAATCTAACATAATTGAGCCCAAATTCAAGCCCAATCCAAAGCTACTATAGGCAGGATTGGTTGAAATACCAGCCCTCAAAGAGAGTTTTTCGATTAGTTGATAATCCAACCCAAACTTCAATATAGTAGATCGGTCAATGTCTTTTTCTACTTCTGTAAAAAGTGTGAACCCTTCACCTTCGGGGTGATAAGCCAAACCTATTTTGATGATACTTGGCATGGTTTCACTTCCATCCTGAATCAGTGATACCCGAATTGGGTTGTGAATATGTGCACCAATGTCTATGTTTTTGGAAGGCGAGAATTGAAGGCCCAAACCAAAGGTGAAAGCAGAGGTGCTACCAAATTCTTCGATAGAAAGGTTGACATAATCAAAGTCCAAAGCTATGCTGAGATTCTGTGAAAGCAAACGGCTGTAAGCAAGGGTGAAGTAAGATTCACTGTATGCGGCATTCCCAAAGTAAGTTCCTCCCAAACCAAAAGAACCATTCTTAGAAGGAAGAGTAATGCCTACGCCCAATAGATTTAGATCCTCGACCAAAAACCGATTTTCTGCATAGACTCCTACATTGACTCCTTCCAAAGTACTCAAACCAGCAGGGTTGTTGAAAACTGCAAAAACATCTTGCAGTGTCGTACTGTGTCCACCGAGTGCAGCATTCTTGGCTCCAATTATGGGCTTACCTTCTTGACCATATAAGTCGGTTTTTGAAGTAAGACTCAAAATTAATAGAATGAAAAAAATAGGACGTAACATAGATTATATTTATGCTCAACAAAAAATATGGTTTAAATTCCACAAAAAAATGATGTGCTTTTGAAGTACGAAAAAAAAAATTCTCAAAAAATAACCAAAAAGTAGTTACTTTTTGAAGAATGCACGTCAGATATAATGAGTTGAGTGTAGTGATTTGAAGTAGGATTGGGTCTTCTTTGTAAGACCCGTCCTACTTTTCTTTTTTTAGGCATCTTTGTATTCACAAATTCCTAATTAGAAGCTTTATTTTTCACTTGAAATCATCAGTAAAATGCCCTCTTTTTTTCTCCTTTGAAAACATCTCTTTGTTGTAAGATTTCGATTGATTTCTTGGGACAGACAAACTCACCCAGTTTTCTCCCTTCAATAAAGTACCAATAAAAACAATCTGACCAATGTGGTAGGCATAGTGTGCCAATTGACGGTTAATGGCTTCCAAAACAGTATGTCCCTGATTTCGGATATAAATGATTCGCTCTAAATCACTTGACTTCAAAGGCTCTACCGCACCCAAAAAACAAGACCAGCCATCTTCCCAATGCTTCAATAAATCCTGTTTGTCTTCAATGGTACTGACAAACTCTTGGTCTCTATTGCGCCAAGTTTTTTCTCCGTCTTCCTCCAAAAAATTAGTCCACCTCGACAACATATTGCCGTACAAATGTTTGACAATGATGGCGATGCTATTGGAGTATTCGCTTTGCTGCCAGTGAATATCTGCTTCTGATAACTGAGCAAAGGTTTTTTCACCCAGGCTCTTGTAGTAGTAGAGCTGTTTGAGTGTGCTTTCTAAATAGGTTTGGTTGAGGTTCATAAGAAATGAATGAAAAATTTATAAACTTACTTTTGAGACACTTCGAATATTCAAAAACCTAAAAGTTAGGTCTTAGAGCTGCATGTCCATACTCATAGAAGTTCTTGATGAAAAGAACGGCTTCCTCTTCGCTGTCTGTCATCTGTATAAAGTCCATATCTTTGGGGCTGATATTGCCGTGTTTTTCCAAAAGAGTTGCCTTGATCCAATCTATCAAACCACCCCAAAATTCTATTCCCATAAGAATGATTGGAACTCGTTCGATTTTTTTGGTTTGTATGAGCGTCAAAGACTCAAAGAGTTCATCCATTGTGCCGAAGCCTCCAGGAAGTATCACAAACGCTTGGGCATATTTCACAAACATCACTTTGCGAACAAAGAAATAATTGAATTTGATGAGTCCATCACGGTCAATGTATGGGTTGGGTTCTGTTTCGTGTGGAACAGCAATTTCCAAGCCCACAGATTTTCCTCCTGCTTTTTGAGCACCTAAGTTGGCGGCCTCCATGATACCTGGTCCACCACCAGTGATGATTCCATAACCTTCTTTCACCAATAACTCAGCTACTTTGATGGCTTTTTGATAGTAAGGGTGCTCGGAAGTCGTTCGAGCAGAACCATATATGGACACACATGGGCCTATTCGATTCATGTTTTCAAAACCATCTACAAATTCTGCCATGATTTTGAAGATACGCCATGAAGATTCTGCTTTTAGGTCTACCCATTTTTTGTCTTGTTGTTCTGTATTGTTGGCAGGTGTTTGCATATTGTGTTGTTTTTAGGAGATAAAATTATAAAAGTACCTTGTGCCTTAAGTGAAATTTTCAAAATAATTTAGACTCATTCCTAATCAACTCTTAATCAGAGAATTTTTGCGTTTAAATTTGAATTTTCACTAAGTTGCTTCAAGGCTTTTACTAAAAAGAAAGCAAGATACTAAAAACCTTCATCATCTTCTCTAACTTCAAAATCGTCTTTTTTCAATTGGTAAATCTGCAATCCTCAGTACTGCAATTGCAGTAGCAAAACTCAATTCTGTTCCAAATTGAATAAAACATCTTCAGTATATTGTGTTGTGAAACAGATGAAGCCTATTTTACATCTTTTAAGAAATGCTTAAAAAGCCTTTTTTATTGATTTAAAAGCATATTTTTGATTTTCATTCCTACTGGAATTTATTACAAAAATACAATGTGAGTTTAATATGAAAAATATTTTTTATTGCTTGATGTCTATTTGGTTTATAACGGGTTGTGTGGCTGACGGTGCTGATAATTCTAACAAAGATACGCTATCTACGGGGAAGACAACTGCTGTGCAGGTAGATAAAAAAACAAACACTGAGAACCCTCTGTTGATTGCAGAAATCAATCGAAATTTGTATTTGAAGAATCAGTATGGGAAGACGCAAAGCATGGAATTGAAGGAAAATGACCCTTTGAATATGATGGGACTAGTGGAAGCCTTTCGCTACAATTATTTTGCGAGAACTGCGGCTGGAGACGATAATTCTCGGTTTTACTTAGCTGTTTATCAATATCAAAGTGTTGAGATTGCCAATACAGTAATGGCGAATCGTGTCAAAGAAATTGAAGGAGTAAAAACTCCTTGGAATCTGAATGATTTTTATATGCCTATTGGCGAATATATTCTTTGGCTTCATTCGGCTTGTAATTTAGAAAGAGATGATTGGAACGGAATTATTGAATCCGTTACGAGTACGTTAAGCGAGGAACCCAAGTCAATTGATTGTCAGTGTGGTCTTCGCTGCAAGTATGAATAGTATTTTTTAGATAAACAAATACTTGAACGAGCAAATTTGCATAGTATTTATCGTTTTTACAAAGATCATTGAAGAACCATTTCCATTTCAGTTTTAATTTTCATTCTTTAATCTTAATTTTGTGTGAAAAAAATTACAATAAGTTATGGGACGAGCATTTGAATATAGAAAACATCGAAAATTCGCACGTTGGGCGAAAATGGCAAAAGCATTCACCAAAGCAGGTCGAGAGATTGCGATGGCAGTCAAAGAGGGTGGAGGAGAAATAGACTACAATCCACGGTTGCGTTTGGCAGTTCAAAATGCCAAATCGGTGAACATGCCTAAGGACAGAATTGAGGCTGCTATCAAACGGGCTTCAGAAAAGGATTCGAGCAATTATGAGGAAGTTACCTATCAAGGTTATGGTCCTCATGGCATCGGAATTATTGTAGATTGTGCTACTGACAATACAACCCGAACGGTTGCGAATGTGCGTAGCTACTTCAATAAATACGGTGGCTCACTCGGCAAAACAGGTTCTTTGGACTATATGTTTGAGAAGAAGTGTGTTTTTAGAATCAATGGAGAAGGCTTAGATGCAGAAGAATTGGAGTTTGAACTGATTGACTTTGGAGCAGAAGAAGTTGAAAAGTACACAGATGAGGAGGACGAAAAAGAGTATGTGATGATTTATGCAGATTTCAATGATTTTGGTAACATCCAAAAAGCTTTGGAAGAAAAAAGTTTGGAGCTTGTAGAGGCACAGTATGAGAAGAATCCAATGAATAAAGTAAAGTTGGACGATAGCCAAAAGAAAGATTTGGAAAAATTGTTGGATAAGTTTGAGGAAGATGAAGATGTTCTAAATGTTTTCCACAATATTGAAGGGATGTAAATCTTTTAATATCAAAAATAAAAAAAGCGATAAAATCTCAGATTCTATCGCTTTTTTTGTTTCATTTCGCCACAATTCAGGTGACTTCAAATTAGCCGCTTGCGAAATTCAATTTACTTGTTTACAAGCATTTATTTGAACTTGCATTTGAGTTTTTAATTTGAATTCCCCTTAGTGCTTATTCTTCCGCCAAAAATGGGTAACGGTAATCTTTTGGAGGATTGAAGTTTTCTTTGATAGAGCGAGGAGAAACCCAACGAACCAGATTCAAGTAAGAACCCGCTTTGTCATTTGTTCCAGAAGCTCTTGCACCACCAAAAGGCTGTTGATTGACCACTGCACCTGTAGGTTTGTCGTTGATATAGAAATTTCCAGCTGCATTCCTAAGTTTGTAAGCAGTATCTACAATCACCTGACGGTCTTGCGAGAAGATAGCACCCGTCAAAGCATAAGGCGAAGTG
>JBGCDY010000166.1:0-8112 GCA_045105835.1 Chitinophagales bacterium | reverse complement strand
GCAGGTTTAGACCAGTTGCTTAACCAATTGATTGGAACAGTTGCAGTTGGTGTTTTCACCTTTGCATTTGCATTTGGTTTGATGTACGCTTTGAAGGTAACTGTTGGTGTTAGAGTATCAGAAGAGCATGAAGCAGAAGGTTTGGATTACTCAGAGCACGGAATGCAGTCTTATACTGGATTTGTAGGAAGCTAAATTCTGAAAGAATGCATAAAAAAGGTGAATCACTAAAAACAGATAACAAGGGGGTCGTTGTCTGTGGATAGTTCTTCACCTCGAAATTTACCTTGCTAATTGCTGCAAAATGAACGAAGCACGCAAAATAAACACAGAAGCAAGGTAACAAAAAACATTTTATCACACAAGTTTTAAAATTTTGTTACTATGAGATATATTATACAAATCTCTACTGTATTTCTATTGATGCTTTTCTTGGTCAATATTCAAGCGCAAGAAAGCAAGCACAGTCTATCTTTGGCAGGTTACGTAGATGCTTATTATCAATACAATCTGAACAATCCTGTATCCAGATCAAATGGTGGACGCATCTTTGACTTAAACCACGACAACATTACTTTGGGTCTCGCCCAAACCAAGTTCAACTATAGCAATGATAAGTCGGAGGTCGTTTTGGACTTAACCTATGGACCAAATGCCGAACTGGGGAACTTTGGAAATTCAGGTACTTCCTTGGCAATTAAACAAGCTTATTTGGCATACAATATTTCGGATGCAGTCACTTTCAGCATTGGTCAATATGGAACACACATTGGTTACGAACTGATTGATGCACCTGACAATTTCAATTACAGCCTTTCTTACTTATTCGGCAATGGCCCATTTTACCATACAGGTGCAAAAGTAGACATTGCAGTGAGCGACAAGGTTGGCTTCATGGTTGGAGTTGTCAATGGTTGGGATGCCCTTGCAGATTACAACGACAAAAAATCCATTACTTTACAAGCAAGCATTGCTCCAACGGACAACTTTGGCATCTATCTAAACTGGATTGGTGGTGATGAATATGGTGGCGGTTCTGCTTTTGGAGATGCCGAAGGTTCTTTCACCAGTTTGTTTGACTTGACAACGAGCTATACCATCGAAATAGATACTGCTTCTGGAAAATCTTTGTTGTTGGGACTGAATGCAGCTTTGGGTTCATTCAGTGCGGGTGATACAGATGTAGTACCTTACAATGAAGATGCAACTTGGGCGGGCGCAGCCTTATACTTGAACTATCACCTATCAGGTACTTCCGCATTGGGGATAAGGGCAGAATACTTTGATGACCCTGATGGAGTACGTTATTTTGGTCCTCTTTCCGTTTTCGCATTGACTTTGACAGGTGACTTCAAAGTAGCAGATGGTGCTTTGAGCTTCAAACCAGAATTGCGATTGGACAATAGCAGCGATCCATTTTTTGAAGGAGATGACGGTACTTTAGGCACTTCTCAGACAACTATCGGGGTTGGCTTTGTTTACAACTTCGGTCATGATTTTAAATAAACCCTTCGAATACATACAATAAAGTACTTATTTTATTGATTTTGATGAAAAAAAGCTTCCTTTAACCTTCGGGTTTTAGGGAGTTTTTTTTGTTTACTACTAAGTAGTTTGTCAACTTCAGCTTGTCGGGTGGATATTTAACCAAAATCTTCCTATCCATTCAGAAGACACTTACAGTGTGACACATAGTTCTTGCCAAAGAATACCCGACAACATCATCTTGAAAGACTACTAAGGAATGCGGAAGAAATAAATTTACATTCTTTATTCCCCCTTTGAAGGGGGTTGGGGGATGTTCAGCCCGAAAAGTGTAAATTTATTTTTGTAGCATTCCTAAGCAAGTCTACTCTTTGTCACCTCCCTCTTTTCGTCATGTTTCACCAAAATCAAAACAAGCCTACCTACTTAGTGGTGAACGAGAATCAAGGTCAAAACCAAAATCAAAAAAAAGCCTGATTATCAGCGTATTTAGAAATTAAAGTTGGAAACGTATTTTCGAACCTTATTCCCTTCAAATAATATCTACTGCAAGACAAAACAACATCATATTGTCACAATAAAGTCAAGAAACGATGTCAAAGAAAAAAATGTCACCCTGATGTAAAGAGTTTTTTTTAGTTAAACGAATATTTGTAAACACGTGTCTATATTCACATTACAACAATAAAAGTGGCTCAATCCATTTTTTCAATACAGTTTTATAGGCACTTCAAAAGAAAGTTTTGGCATGAGGTCATTCCGAAAAAAAGACTGTTTTAGCATGGTTTTTGTCTATTACTGTATGCAAGCCGCCTGAAAACTATCTTTCTATCTAAATTCTAAATGATTTAACCAATATAGTGATGAAAAAGATTTTACTGCTCATAATATGCTGTTTAGCCCTTACTTGCACATCAAGTTATGCCCAACAAGATGCCCGATTCTCTCAATATATGTTCAATAACTTAGGCTTCAACCCTGCCTATGCGGGCACAGGAGATGGGCTGGCATTGGCTGCGATTTACCGCAAACAGTGGGTGAACATCGACGGAGCACCACAAACTGCCAACCTAAGCGCACATACCAAACTTGTCGAAGATGGCAAAGTTGGTTTGGGGCTCAATCTACAATTCGACGAAATCGGACTGACCAATGCTTATAGTGGTTTTGGTAGTTACTCTTACTGCATCAAAACAGGAAGGGGAAGCGACGATGCCATGTTCAACATAGGAGTGAGCGCAGGAGCTACTTTAATGCAAAAAGACCTGAGCAAAGCACAAGGAAATGGTCTAATTGACCCAACTATTGATCCTATTTTCAACAGTGGTGAAGACATGAGTAAAATATTGCCCAACTTCGGATTTGGACTCTACTACTTCTTGCCCAACAAATACTATGTAGGTATTTCTGCCCCTCGATTGTTGACCAACAATTTTAGAGAAAAAGATCCTGAAATTGCCAAAGTCGCTCACGAATTCAGACACTACTATGTGACTGCAGGAATGGTATTTGGTGATGAAATCAAATTACGTCCTTCCATATTGCTCAAAATGGTACCAGGCAATGCGCCTCTCCAGTTGGACATAAACCTCATGGCACTCTTCAAAGACACCATTTGGTTGGGAGCTTCTTTTAGAGCAGATCAAGGAACAAACCCTGAATCATTGGACTTCATTGCAGCGCTTCAATTGGAGAATGGAATGAAAATCGGATATGCCTATGATTTGACATTGAGTGACTTGAGTGATTATACTTCTGGTTCTCACGAAATCATGTTGGCATACGATGTCAAACGCCAAAGTGGTCGAATCAAATCTCCGAGATTCTTCTAATAAGTGGTAGGACAAAATTAAATCAATCAATAAAATTGTTAGTGTTTTGACAATAAGGAATTTGAAGTCTCACCTCTCACATCCCATTTCTGTCTTCTCACTTAACAGCGAGAAAAACAAACAACAAAAGATGTTTCTCCAATAAAAATGTAAGGTAGCAACCTATTTTAGGTTGTTGCCTTTTTGTTTTTTGACGACTTTTGGGGAGAAGCAGGTTTTTCTAAAAAATAAGCACAACATATCCAACAATGAACAAAGAAACAACCGCACTATCTGGTATCGCCTATCTTATTGGTCGCATCAATCGAGATGGACTATTGCAGGAAAATTACAAAAGCTGGTTTGAAGAAACCTATCAAGGTTACGAAGTGAATGAAACTACCTTGGAGTTATTGAAGGAAAAGCTGCAAGGGGTGAGTATCAAGATTTTCATGGCAACATGGTGTCCTGATGCCCGTCGAGAAGTACCTCGTTTTTACAAAATACTGGATATCATTTCCTTCAATGAACAAGAATTGGGGGTTGTCAGTCTGGATAGATACAAAGAAACACCTGAAAAGCACGAAGCAGGTTTCAGTATTCGTTCAGTTCCTACCTTCATTTTTTATCGGAATGAACAGGAATTGGGACGTATTGTAGAACGACCAAGCATTTCGTTGGAAGAGGATATGTTGAAGATTATTGGGGGAGGGGTGAATGGTAACGGGTGATTAGTTATTGGTTGTTCAAAACTTTTTTTATCAAATTTTTCCCACATTCCTCAATGAAGCCTTTTTTCACTTCTTCAACTTGCGGTGAAAATACCCTTGTCGCATCCGAAACACCCAGCGTCCTCCCTTACTCAAAGCAGGAACACCCAAAACTTCACCACATTCCGAACAAGCCAGATTAGGTACAGCCTTCACTTTATCGTAGTCCAAACTGAGCAAATCCACCAACTCTTCAGGAGTTGCAATATTGGCAAGATACAAGCGCAGAATACCCTTACCTGCGCCATACTTGTGGTAAGTCAGCAGATATTCCCCACACTTACCACAGCTAATGTCAAAAGATTTGTGTGCCTTGCCCATAATAGATTCACCAGATTGATTACCTCAAAACCGTAACATGTCCTTTCTTCAAAACAGTTTCTCCAGAAAGAAAAACCACCTGAGCCACATAGACATACACGCCATTCTCTACAAATTCTAAATCGTACAAACCATCCCAGCCCGTCACACCATCTCCTTCAAAAATTTTCTTTCCCCAACGAGAATACACCTGCAAGGTGACAGATTCAACATTGCGTCCTTCGACTTGAAATCGGTCATTGATGCTGTCCTCATTTGGGCTAAAAGCCGATGGAATTACCACTGCTGTTTCGGATATGTTGGGCGAAACTTCAATGCTTATTTGGTCAATGATTGTACAGATTCCCCTCGTTTTCACATTCAATGAATAAACCGTGCTTTCAGTCGGAGTCGCAATGGGATTCAAACAATCCGTACAGCTCAAGCCTGTCGAAGGCGACCATTCAAAACTCAAATTGTCGGTATCTGAGGTGCTAACCAGCGCTTCAATTTCTACCGAACTTCCTTCCTCAACACTTTGGTCAAGTGTTAGAATATCCACATCCAAATCATTTGGTTCAAAAACCTGCTGAAAAACATCCGTACAACCACCATTGCTGACCATCAATTCGACTGTGAAGTTTTCAATACCCACGCTTATATCTTTTGACACATAAGCCGTATCACTAAACTCACCAGTTCCTCCCATTACGACTGCATCTCCATCCAAAATACTCCACGTAAAACTCAAATCCTCTTTGTTGGAAGTGCCATTATAGACCAAACTCGCTTCTCCTCGAAAACAATTCGCCAAGGAAAGCACTTCAAAACTGGCATCTACTTCAGGCAAAATGGTGATTTCTTTGGTCATTTCGGCTTGACAAAGCTCAATATTGTCCACAATTTGGTGGGTGATACTGTGCGTTCCCAGACCTGCAACACTTGGCTCAAAAATGGGCGAGCCTGCCGAAGATACTCCTGTTCCATCAAAGGTACTATTCCCCGAAACTCCCGTAAGAACAGACAAGGAAATCGCTCCTTCTGTGATACAATATTCTTCGGGTAAATCAAAATCTGGATTGGGAATCGGGAAAATATTGAAGGTGTAAACATCCAAACTTGTGCAGCCATTTTCGTCTTCAAAAGAATAAAACAAATCATACGTCCCTACTCCCAAATCAGAAGGCTGAAAGTTTTGAATGAGATTCCCATTGATAAAAAAATCGGCATTTGAAGCCAAATTACCCACAGGAACAATTACGGTTTCGTCCGTTTCGCAATACTGAATAGATAGATTGCTCTCGTCAATAATAGCCGTCTCTACCACACCTTCTACTGTGATGGCATGAACCACGCTTCCACAGCCAGGCAAAGTGTAAGTGATATTGAAGCTACCAGGAAGAATGGCAGGATTGAACTGCCCTGCAATAAATCCTGGGCCCGAAAAAGTGCCTCCTGCTGGCTCTCCTACAAGAGTTGCAGGCAAACTTCCCGCACAAATATTGAAGCCTCCCGCATCGGTATTGATCCCTTCAATGCCAAAATCAGGACCAATGGTAATGGTTCGACTAATCGCACAACCGCCTGGGGCTGTATAACTAAGCGCATATTGCCCTGCTTCTGAGGGTGCAAAAGCTCCACCAATGATATCTTCTCCACTGAAAGTGCCTCCTGGAATATTGGGATTCAAACTAAAGGGTCCATCGTCCAAACAAAAAACACTTCCGTTTTGACCATTGAGATTGAAGTCTAAGCCAATCGTAATGGTCTCTGTAACCGAACAAAGATTGACCGCATAAGTGATTTCAAATTCTCCAATAAAACCTGTAATGGGAGGATTAAATGTATTTCCTGATACGTGGTCTCCGCTGAATGTGCCGCCTACAGGTGTGCCTGTTAAGGTATAGTTCAGATTGGCAGTAGCCTCAAAACAATAGAAAGGGTTCGATACAAGGTTTTCATCCTCAACAATAAAGGAACATTGGGCGTAAACCATTGAAGGATAGGAAAACACCATTAGTAGTAAGAGAAAGAAGAACTGCATGGCATTGTTGTTTTCAAGGTTAAAAATTATTTTTTACAAAAATACGAAAAATCTATATGGGAGGTAAAGTGTAGGTGGAAGTGGATTAATGAGAGAAACTATTCCTACAACGGTGATTGATTCTTCTGAATTGCAGTCAAAAAATACTTCCTCAATTCCCAAATCAAATATCCATAAACCACCACATACTCCAATGCTACCAAGTATAGATTTTCGGTATAAGCATCAGTCAAATAAGTGTAATAGGTTAGGACAGCCATACCCGACCACAAAATGGGAAATCGAAAGGGGGTAAAAACACAAAGTGCGACCAAACTTGAAACGTACCAAGGATGGACGATGTTGGCTAGGGCAAAATAAATGAGGAGTGCAAATAAGCAACCTTCAATCAATACCCCTATGTGTTCGGCATCAAATCCTATCAATTTTTGACTTTTGGCAATGACCATATTGCGTCTCCAAAACGCCAAAACCAGAATCCCCATGATGGTGAACAAAGCCAAGTTTTTGCCTGCCGTTTCTACTATATTGTAACCAAAGAAATAGTAGCCCGCTGAACGGTTGAGGTAATAAATACTGGCATTGAACTCAAATTTTTGGAAATAAAGTCCAATACTCGAAAACAGGTTTTGAAGGATATCAAAAGTGAACAAAGGCACAAAACCCGCCAGGCTCACAATTCCTGCAATGGCACCATAGAGGATGCTTTTTTTCCACCCAATGTGCCTAATCAATAAGGGCAAGAAAATCATCGGAATAAGTTTGGAGGCAATACCCAAACCCATTGCAGTGGCGGAAAATATCCACTGGCGATTGGACACTCCTATGGAGTGTTTGCCCACTATCCATTGTCCCAAAATGCCTTTTTCGTTTTCTTTGCTTTCTCCCATCAAGAAGTAAATCGCCAATAGAATGAAAAAAATCATTGCGGCTTCAAAATGCAGATTTCCTGTCAACTCTACAATCACCAAAGGATTGAGGGCATACAACAAGACTTTTTTGGGCTGCAATCCCAGTTTTTGAACCATTCGATGCAGCAAGAAAATACTGCCTACCTCAAAGCACAACAAACAGGTTTTCATCACGACCGTTGCGCCATACAAATCATTGGGAAAGAAGAGGCAACCCAGCCAAAAGATGAACTGACAAACGGGAGGGTAAATCGTGAAATATTTGGGGGAATTGAGCTGCTCGAAAAGTGCGGGAGTGATATTGGAGGGAATCGCACCTTGAAAAGTACCATCCATGAAGTGAATCGGCAAGCCTGCAAAAGGACTGATTCCATTGCCGAGCAAACGCCCATCCCAATTGAAGCGGTAAAAATCGTCAGAAAGATTGGGCAAGACAAACAACAACAAGACCCGAAATAACACTGCCGCCACCAATAATAGGTGGTAAGAGGAGGCATTCCGAGCATACTTGTACAACAAGCCATAAGCCAAGAATAAAACTCCAAAAAGTGAAAAAACTTGGTACACCTCGGTGCGAAGTGTGTAATAAGCCAAGAGGTAGTAAGCTATAAAGGACAAGACCAATAAAGCGCCTATCAATAAAGAAGGTCTTTGTTGTTTAAATGTAGCTATCATTGAAAATACAAAAATACACATGAATGGTTTTAAGTATTATTATTCGTAACATTAGATTGTACAAAAAATTACATAACAACATAGCCGAAAACTTACAGGCATTTGGTCACTTAGCG
>JBGCDY010000165.1:0-5600 GCA_045105835.1 Chitinophagales bacterium | reverse complement strand
AGTTATTCAGCGTAAAATGGAAGATTTTTTGTTTCTTAATCAGAGAGGTCGCTATCTAAGTCGGGTGACCATATTCAACATTGTGAAAGAAGCAGCCAAAAAAGCAGGTATTCAAAAAGTCGTTAGTCCGCATACTTTTCGCCATACCTTTGCTACTCACTTGTATGAAGGAGGAGCAGATTTGCGGGCAATACAAGAAATGTTGGGACATGAATCCATCACAACGACAGAAATCTATTCCAAAATTGACCAAAGTTATCTTCGAGATACCTTGATACAATACCATCCGAGGTTTGGTGGATAAAGAAGAATAACAAAACTACAATGTTATATTTGTTATAGGTAGAAAAGGTTTGTTTTTCATTGCTGCGAACTCGTTCGAAGTAGAATAATGGACTTTACAAAGCACAAAAAGCCTCTAATTATCAAGTTTTTAAATTTAACCTGCCATAATAAAACACTGAAAACGACCTCAATCGAATGTAATTTCAATCAATTGCATTCCACAAGTTTTTGGCTTTGAATCTCTTATTAAAGCATGGAACAGCTTTTGCACTCAGTATTTTATTGGTAGAATTGCCCCTTCTTTTGATAGATTAATTATTCTTATTAAAAAAGATTTCTTTTTAATCCTTTTTCATATTTAATAATTTATTGGGATTGTCTTGTTTGATTACAAAATGAGTAGAAGAAATATATTTTTTAATATAAAGGAAAAACATTAATAAACGCTATTTCGGTTAATCAAGTATGACAATAATCTTGCAAACAATCCTCGTTATTATTATCTTTACTAATATTATTCCAATCCCCCCATCCCAAATCTATTTTAGTTACTTCATTCTTATAGTGTGATTTATTTTAATCAATGCTACAAAGTATTGGTTTTGTTCTTATTTCTATAGAATATCTTAAAAAATAAACATAGCTATATTTTTACACGCATTTAAAATTAGGTTCTCTAATGAAAAAAACACTTACTTACAAATTAGTGCTATTAACTATTTCCCTTTTAGCCAGTAGCTTTTTATTTGCTCAAAATTCGGGAGGAGTTAAGGGCAAAGTTATTAACACACAAGGCGAAACGCTGCCAGGTACAAATGTTGTACTCAAAGGTGATTTTCCTCGTGGTACGATCACAGACGAAAATGGTAATTACGAAATCTCAAATCTGCCTCCAGGCGTTTATGAAGTAGAAATCAGTTTTACCTTTATTGGTTACAAACCATCAACGAAAAGATTCACCGTTCGTTCTGGTCAAGTAACTACCTTGAATGTAGAGCTTGAGGAACAAGCACTTCAAATGTCGGAATTGGTGGTCACAGGTACTTTTGATGACAGAACCAAACTACAATCAAGTGTGGGTATCACAACCCTCAATCCAACAGTAATCGAACAAAGAAATGCTCGAAGCGCAGGTGATTTACTTCAAGCTGTACCTGGTACTTATGTAGATAATTCGGGTGGAGAAGTTGGAGCGAAAGTATATGCAAGAGGCTTGACTTCTGGCTCACGCTCACAGCCTGGTTATCGTTATCTTTCGCTTCAAGAAGATGGACTTCCCATCACAAGTGGGCAACTGTTTTATGGATTCATAGATATGTTCCATAGACTGGATGCTACAGTGGGACGTATGGAGGCGATTCGAGGAGGAAGTGCTTCTATCACATCTGCCAATGCTCCTGGAGGAATCGTAAACTTTATTTCTAAAGAAGGAGGCGATGAATTTGGAGGTTTGGTCAAACTTCAATCGGCTGTTCAAGGAGACGGAAATTTGTTGTTGAGAGGTGATTTCAACTTGGGTGGACCTTTGGGAAATAATGGATGGACTTACAATGTTGGTGGATTCTACCGTGTAGATGAAGGCCCTCGAAATATACCTTATGACGCGAATATTGGTGGACAAGTAAAATTCAATGTCAAAAAAACACACGATAAAGGTTCTATCAAATTGTATGGAAAGCTTTTGGATGACCAAGTTGCTTTTTACCAAAGTGTGCCAATTGTAGATTTGGAGAATAATACACCACAGGAAGGTTGGAATATTACGGAAGATACTTATTTTGTGGATGTTCAAACTGATAATATTATTGATGGACGCAATGTGAAAAACGATCCGAATGCAAAGTCGAGTTTTGACATAGAAGATGGTATGCAGGTTCAGTCTTTTGCAGCAGGTTTGGATATCCGTCAAGACTTGGGCAATGGATTTATATTGAGAAACAACTTCAAATATTCATCTTTTGAAGAAAACGATAATCGTTTTGAATTACAATTGATGTTTGATAAAGCAAATGGTCCAGCTGCATTTTATGGGCAGGGCAGTAATGCATTTTTTAACAGCAACAACTTTACTTACACAGATTCTAAAACAGGTGAAGTATTGTACAATGCATCAGATGGAATTGACAACCTTCCTACGGACTTTCTTTCTGCTTTGGGAGTATTCAAATATGAAGGCGAATTTTCAGACATTGTAGATCAGTTGACTTTATCCAAAAAAATAGGAAATCACGACTTCACAGTTGGAGGTTATTATAGTCATTTTGATCAAAAAAGCTTTTATACAGCACATATCAATTTGGCAAGTAATGAACCTCAACCTCGTTTGTTGACAGCCACTCACCCCAATTTCCCTTTTGCAGCTGGTGACCCAGATTTTGCATTCAGTGATGAAAGCGGATTGCTAGCACATGGAGCAGGAGCTTATGTGAATTATGAAAGTACTTCTACAAATACCTCTTTCTTTTTGAGTGATACTTGGCAGGTAAATGACAAGTTGAATGTGGATTTGGGAATTCGTTATGAAAGCATCATACACAAAGGTAGAAAAGAAGATTATGATAGGCCTGGTGCAGCTGAAGGACTTCAATTTTTTACCAACCCTCAAACAGGCGAACCTATTCTAAACGGGGCTGGAACTCCTTTATTTATTCCTAAAGGACAAGATGGAGATTACACGACTTGGTATGACTTAGCAACTCGCCGTAGTACAGATGTTTGGAGAGAATTTGAACACGATTATAGTTATCTATCAGGTTCTTTGGGAGCCAATGTAAAATTGAATGAAAACAGTGCTGTTTATGGTCGTTTTACCTTGGGCAACAAAGCTCCTGAATTGGCATTTTACCAAAACAATTTTTTGAATGCGGATATTGGCAAAGGTTCAGTCGAAAAAATAACACAGGCAGAATTGGGTTATAAACTGAATGTATCGAAAGCATCTTTGTTTATTACAGGCTTTCTTAGCCAAATGAAAGATGTACCATTCCAACAGTTTGTGATTGGACAAAACAGTACAACAATTAGAACTCCTGCGAGTTTTATTGATATCCAAACACTTGGATTAGAAATTGAAGGGGTGGTTAATTTAGCCAAAAACTTTGATGTGAGAGTAGTTGGAACCGTTCAGAGCCCCCAGTTTACCGACTTTACTTACTACAATGTTGGGGGAACAGCACACCCAGTATTTATGGGAGAAGTATATCCTGAAACCCCTTCTTATGTAGATGCGTCAGGTCAGCCAATCGCACCTGGTACAGCAAGTGATGATTTCTTGGAAGACTTTTCTGATAATGAAGTACCAGATGTACCAAAAGTAATGTTGGACATCACACCTTCTTACCAAATCAAAAATGTGAAGATTTTTGCCAACTATCGCTATACAGGCAAACGTTGGGGAAATCGCCGAAACACTGTTGAATTGAAAGGTTTTGGATTGTTGAGTGCAGGTGTTTCTGCTCGTTTGACGGAGAGCTTAAGCTTAAATGTAAATGGTTCTAACTTGGCAGGATCAGAAGCTTTGTTGTTGTTTATTGGCCCTGGTGTATTGGGAAAAACGACAGAAGATGTAACAGAAGATTTGATTGCAGATTATAAAGCAGTGAATCGTCCTATGATGTTCCGTGCCGTTATGCCGAGAATTATTACAGGTGGATTGACTCTCAAATTCTAAATATTAGCATTGAAGGATAGGAAATTTTACTTATTCCTACAAAACAATGAAAACCCCTTGTAGATATTTGTTCTGCAAGGGGTTTTCTGTTTTATGTAAAATTGTCGTACTGTATTGTTTTTTGAAAGAAATCTGAAATTCCGCATTCTGACTTCTGACCTTTTATTTAAATCATCTTCCTTCAGCAATTCATTATCAGTACTCCAATTTTCTAAAAGTATGCTTCAATTCCTGTTTGACTTTCTTATTAGAAACCATGCAATATTTAGCAGGACTATTGACTGCAAAAGTAGGCACTGATAAGCCTAAATTTTTAGCTGCGGCTGTATAAAAAACTTCTCTTGTAGGATGTTCATCACTGCAAACATTGTAAACTTCTCCCCATTTTTCCTGTTGAATCACCCCCGAAATCACTTCAATACAATCCTGCAAATGCACCAAATTTACACGCCCTTCACCATTCGCCAAATTTTGCCTGCCTGCTAAAAAACGCCCTGGCGCACGATTTGGACCATACAAACCAGCCAATCTCAATACCGTAGTTTCTGTATTTTGAATATTCTGCAAAGCCTGTTCCGCTTGAAGCAATGCCTTGCCAGATGCTTTACTGGGGTTTTTAGCATCCAATTCCGTGACCATTCGGTTTTGAAGTGGGTAAACAGAGGTCGCACTCACAAAGATGATTTTCTGCAAAGGTGATGCTTCAATGGCATCCGTCAGAGTCTTGATTTTTGCTAAAAAAGAAGCCTCAACATTTGGGTTTCGGCGACCTGGTGGAATATTGAAAATCAAAATGTCTGCCTTCAGTAAATCCTTCAAATACTGCTTTTGTTCCATCGGAAGAATACCATCATCCTGCAATTGAAGCAAATAGGCTTGTATGTTTTTTTGCTCCAAGTTCTCTATTTTTGAAGGGGAGGTAGTGCTGCCTTTGATGGTGAAGCCTTTTTGTTGAAGGTGTAGGGCTAAGGGTAAACCGAGCCAACCACAGCCAATGATGCTGATGGTTTTGTTCTTTGGGTTGGTCATTGTTATTGTTCGCTTTGGTAAAGTCTAAAAGTCAATCAAAGGATTAATGGCACAAAAGCAAATTTGTTTTGAAGGATTTTGTGGGTTTTACCAAAAAATCAAAACGGAAGATTGTAAAACAAGGCAGCAGTAGCTTTATAAGATGTGGTCAATTGTGTGCCAACAAGCTTGCGATACAGCGGAATATCACCTGATAGCCGAAGTGAAAAGTTGGGATTGAAGCCAATATTTACGCCAGGCACGAAATAAATCCAATTACCGCCCGTACTGGGGATTTCATTGTCAAAAGCCTTATCGGGAGCGACCCAACGATAGCGAAACATAAGCAAAGGGTCAATTAGTAATTTGCCGACTACATAACGATCCGAGAATCCAAAAAACAACTGAAATTCATCTCCAAATTCGTATTTCTGCAAGCCATTGAAGCGGTCATTACTACCTGTTAATCTTAGGGTAGCGACCGCTGTAAGTGTTAGGTTCTTTTTGAAAACATGGTATTTATTGAAAGCCGACCAAAGAATCCCATCTACTGCCCCTGTTCCTGGCTGCAAATCTGCAGGTAAAACAAGCCCGTTTTCGTCTAAAAAATCAGAGCGACCTGTAGGCAATTTAGGTC
>JBGCDY010000164.1:0-3800 GCA_045105835.1 Chitinophagales bacterium | reverse complement strand
AAAAAAGTGCTGAGCAAGATACAGCAGTTTTTGAAGGAATATAGCGATATTGAATTGGGTTCTAACGAAACCATCAGCTATGCTTTGTGGCTACAATCGAAATTGCAGAAAAAAGATTATTACGAATTGGTGCTGGAATCGGTGAGATAATGACTTTGCAGTTTATCAGGTTTCGTTTGCATTTATACCTGAGTAACTCTGTAACGGAAGTTTCTTTAGATAGTGAGGTGTAATCTTCGGAAGAATGGAGAAGGTGACACCTCGCTGTCGGTCTTGAGATTACATACCGAGTTCTCGGCACAGGCTCTTTTCGTTTCACTCCGAGATGTCACCCCGAGATTTCGGGGCAGGCTCTCAAGACCTTAGATTGTTTTTGGAACACTGCATTGAGCCATGCTTGAATTTCAAAAGCTGCTCCCCCCTCTTTATGTAGTTCTTTTCGGCATGAAAATAGCGCATATTTGAAGGCTATGAAATCCAAACTATTTTTCGGCTTTTTGTGTAGCCTTTTTGCGCTCCATCTTTGGGCACAAGACTACAAAATCGAACACCTGTCACTCGAAGATGGGCTTTCCCAAAGCATCGTTTATTCCATCACCCAAGACCACAAAGGTTTCATGTGGTTTGGAACACAGGATGGACTCAACCGCTACGATGGCTATTCCTTCAAAGTCTACAAACCCCAACCTTTCGACAGTACCTCCTTGCGACACAATTCCATCACCGCCGTTTTGACCGACAAAAATGGACAATTATGGGTAGGCACAGCTTGGGGAGGCTTGCACCTCTATGACCCGATTCAAGACCATTTTCGAAGATTTTGTCACAAGCCAAAAGACAGTACGAGCCTTAGCAGTCAGCGAATTGTAGGTTTGCAGGAAACCAATAAAGGAATATGGATTTCCACTGCCAATGGCTTCAATTTAATGGAAGTAGAAGGCACAAATGCCCAGAACTACAAAGTAAAGTTTCAGCGTTTTTTGTACGAACCCAATCAAGAAAGAGGTGAAAGTGTGGGCTTTGTGCAGGCATTGTATGAAGACCACAAAGGAGATGTTTGGTTGGCAGTTGAAAATAGCCTGTTGAAGTATGAGTTTTCAAAAGGAACAACATTGAAGGATGCGTCTGTTGTCTCTTTTGAATTTGAAGAACAAAATCCTAAAAGTATTTCCTCCAGCTACATCACAGGTTTTGCAGAAGACCAACAAGGTAATTTTTGGATGGCAACCCTTGAAGGACTGAACCGATATGTGGAAGAAAGCGATTCTTTTGAACGATTTTTTCACGAAAAAAACAATCCCAATAGCCTTTCGAGCAATAGAATCAAAAGCATTATCTGCGCTTCAAACGGTGATTTGTGGTTGGGAACAGGTGATAAAGGAGTGAGTCGCATCAAGGCAAGTTCACTCACTGCAAAAGATGAGGCGGCAAAAGAATTGGTTTTTGAGCATTATACGGCTGACAACAAAGACAATCCCCTGTCTATCAATTATGTGGAAACGGTTTTTGAAGACCAATGGAACGAAGGCGTAATATGGGTAGGAACAATGGTGGGCGGACTAAACAAGTTGATTCCAATTACCAAACGCTTCAAAACCATGAATTTGAAAGAAAGCCCCTACAATGAGTGGATTGGAAGCAGTGCCGTTTTTTGCACCTTCAAAGACCAAAAAGAACGGATTTGGATGGGTACAGAGGAAGGAATCTTGGTGTACAATCTCCAAAACGAGCAACACCAAATTTTGTCCGCCAACGAAAAATCACCTCATGCGCTGAAAGGAAACTTCTGCACAGCTTTGGTCAATGACCAATCCGACAACCTTTGGATTGGTGCAACTCATGGACTCTATAAAATATTCGAACCCAAACCTAATCAATTTCAACTCAAGCGTTACCAGCCTTCTGAAGATTGTGGAGACCAATCCGCCTCTTCGGTTTATGCCGCTCCAAACGGACTCTTGTACATCGGAACTTGGTCGGGAATGAGTGTTTTTGACCCCATCAAAGACGAGATGTTGAGTTGTCCCATTATCCTCGACACCCTTACTTTTGAATCCAAAGGCTACAAAATAAGTGATTTTCTACAAGACGATAAAGGCAACCTGTGGATTGCTACACTGCAAGGCTTGATACTCATTGAAGACTTCGAAAGAGCTTGGCGCAATTGTGAGATTCACCCCAACCTAAAAGTTTTTCACCACAACGAAAACGATTCCAGTAGTTTGTGGGACAGCTATATTGCCGATTTGCAGCAAGACGATGCAGGTGACATTTGGGCGGCAACGAGTAGCGGGATTGTCAAAGTCATCCTGAAAGATGATAAATTGACATTTGAAGCTTTGACCGAAAAAGATGGCTTGGCAAACAACATGGTTTATGGCATGGTGAAAGACCCCAAAACAGGAGATTTTTGGTTGAGCAGCAATGGAGGAATCACCAAATTCAATCCCATCCAAAAAACCTTTGACAACTACACCATTCAGGATGGGCTGCAAAGCAATGAATTCAACGGCGGTGCATTTACGAGGGCAGAGGATGGTGAGATGGTTTTTGGAGGCATTAATGGCATCAGTCGCTTCTATCCCGAAGAGATTCAATACGATACCATTCCGCCCAGAATTTGGATTACCTCCCTGACCTACGATAAAGACAAAAAACTGAACCTATTGTACCAACCCAATCAAACAATAGAATTGCCTTATGCCAAGCGTCACTTTTCTTTGGATTTTTTGGCGATAGACTATGCCAATCCCAATGAAAATCAATACGCTTACCGCTTGGATGGTTTGCACGATGAATGGATTTCGGCAGGTACCAATCGACAGGTTAATTTTTCGGATTTGTCGCCAGGAGACTACACCTTTCGGGTCAAAGCCTGCAATGGGGATGGTGTTTGGACAGAAAAAAGTGCAGCCATTCAGATTGCAATATTGCCTCCTTTCTGGATGACTCCGTGGTTTTATGGTTTGATAGCCTTGTTCATTTTAGCCGCTTTGTGGTATTTCCACCAATCGAGTGTGAAACGCAAAATCGAAAAAGTAGTAGAAATCGAGAAGATTCGCAAGAATGCTGCGGCAGATTTCCACGATGAGTTGGGGCATAAACTGACCGTCATTTCTTTGTTCAGCGAAATTGTTAAGGACAAATTGACGGGAAAAGTCGACGAGGAAGTCAGCCCTCATTTGGAGAAGGTGATTAAGACTTCCAATGAATTGTATTTTTCGATGAAAGATTTGCTGTGGGCATTGGACCCTTCAAAGGATTCGATTTACGATTTGGCGATTATGCTCAAAGATTTTGGGGACGAACTGTTTGACAAAACAGGTGTCAATTTTCACTCCGAAGGCATTCGCCCCTTACTCAAAACCCGCAAATTACCGATGCACTACAAACGCCACATCGTGTTGATTTTCAAAGAAGCCATGAACAATACCCTCAAGCACGCAGACTGCAACAACACACTTTTGGCTTTTGACTACAATGGAAATGGGCATTTGGCGATCTCCTTCAAAGACGACGGACAGGGCTTTGAGATTCCCAAAGTGAATGAAGGAAATGGACTCCTCAACATTAAAGACCGTGCGGAGCGCATCAATGCCGATTTGGTGATTCAGCCCGAAAATGAAGGAACAGCAGTTTTATTGGAGTGTGATTTGGATGCAGAGGTGAAGAATTATTTTTAATAGTCAAATATAAATTATTTATACAATAACTCAAAATCAACATAACCCACCCCTTACCCCTCCCAAGAGGGGAATTTCCTCACTATTGGCAAATTCCCCCTTTGAAGGGGGCGAAGG
>JBGCDY010000163.1:0-10688 GCA_045105835.1 Chitinophagales bacterium | reverse complement strand
ACGGGTTCGATGGTTTACAAAGGGAATTGAAACTGGGGATTTGAATCAAGGAGATACTTTTACTGCCCCATCCTTGTAGCTCTTTTTTGTAGTAAAACAATCATTTTTTGAAGTAAAGCGCAATATTGAAGATAATTCAGTATTGCGCTTTTTTGATTTAAAATAAAGGCGCAACATTTTGAAAAAGAAGTGGCTTTGTTTCTCAATATTACGCCTCTGATTTGTGTGTGGTGGAAAGACACCTTAGTTAGTATGGCTCGAATTATATTTCGGCTTGTTCTGTTTTCTTGTAGTCTGGGTTTGGGATTTTTAACTCTATGAGTTGGCTTGTCCAATCTTCGAGTCTTGGAGCTTTTGGGATCGTAAATACTCTTTTATCAAAAATTCTTAGTGGGACTATTTCAGGAGTTGGCAAACCTTCTTGCATCAATGAATTGACATCAAAAGGATGTGTGCTGACGATTAGTTTGAGATAGTGACTTTCCGCTTCCCAATTGTAGTGTTTGATGTAATCAGCTTGGGTATCAGAAAGATACCTTCCTCCGAATGACCAAACCTCTCTATTGGGAAGTAATTCAACGGTACTGCCTTCTAAGATTTGGGGAAGGACACCAAAATCTTGTGATAAGTAGAGCAAGGCGCAATAATAAGGTTGAGTTGTTGGATTGTGGAGGCGCATCCTCACCTGCAATGTTGGAGTATTTTCAAGGTTTCTTTTGGAGACTGTTTCTGTTCTATTAAACACTGCCTGTCCGTTTTTAATAGGAATTTCGATTTCTTGATTGTCAGGTTGTTTTACAAAAATCTGAAGCTCGATAGGCGGATTGGGACGCAATAGGGTGTGGTGATTGTCCAAATTTTTGAGGAATGTCCAATTGGCAATACCCTCTAAGTAGTCCATAAGGTACTGAACGCCGCTATTGTGATAACTTACAACCTTTTTGGTAAGAGGCAATTTTTCTTGGAAGGGTAAATAAATATTGTAGGTATTGTTCTCGGCTTTGACCCAATAATCTGCGGTTTCAGGTATTTCCACCATTTCGACAGAAAAGGTGCGTTGATTGGTTTCCTTCAAATGTTGGTTCCATGCATCCAACCCTGCTTGTTCTCCTTTGATATATACCTGTAAACTGTTTACAATCAGCCCACTGACTTGCGCTTTATAAGCGATATTTTCCTCCAATGTGCCATTTGCTTCCAAATGGACTTTGGTTCTGTTGATTTGGATATCTTCAATGATTGCCTTTTGAAGAACTTCACCTGCATCATTTATTGCTTCAATACACAAGTCGGGATTGTCTTTTTGGATGCCGTGAATCGCCCCTCTGTCCAAAAGCCAAGCGTTTGACTCTGAATTGAATACCAAATTTGCTTGATGTTTTTGGTGTTCTGTGATACCGCCTAAGAAAGGCTGGAATATAGCTTGGTTGTCACGAGGTGATTCTAGTTGAGGAGTTTGGGGGTATTGTTTTCCTTTTATCTTCAAACCCAAGATACTGATGAGATTTTGATAATTAATTTTGCCCTTACTCTGTTTCAAAACTGCCAATAAATTGCTGGTGAAAATGCCCTGCCCATTGGATTCATAAGCGCTTTCTTTATCGGCACAGGCTGCCAATTGAATGTGTTTACCTTGTGGTAAAACATCGTCTAAAGAAGTGGCTTTTTGGATTTCTTCGATTGTGATTTTTTCTCCGAAGATAAAGCCCTCCCAATCACGCCCAGGTGCATCGTTCATTAATCGACGAATGGTCAGCCTATCTCTGGTGTTGGTGCCTGAATGACAACAGTCAAAAATGGTAATGATTTGGGCTTTGGTTTTTTGATAGAGTTTGCCAATCATGTATCGCAATTCTTTGTCTGCTAAAAAACTGCCTTGGCGACTCATACGGCTATCGTGACAGGCTAAGACCTCCAATTTGCCATCAGGTTCATACTTATCGAAAGCGGGGTGAGTGGTTTCCTGCCCACCATGTCCAGAAAAATAAAACAAACAGATATCATTTTCCGTCGCTAAGCCCAAATGTTTATCAAAAGCTTCGACAATATTGTTCTTTGTAGCTTCTTGGTCATGTAGGGTTTTGGGAATTATTTTTTTGTTTTGTGCTATTGAAGCCTCTTTTATGTAGGTTTGAAAATTGTTTGCATCATTGATACAACCATACAAACCACGTATGTAAGCGTAGTTGTTGATGGCGGTGAGTAGGGCATAAATTTTTGGTTGATTTTGCATAAGGGATTGTTTTGTAATTTAGTAGAATTATTAGTAATATAAATACGAAACTGTAAATCATGGGCTTTGACAAAAAATAATACTATTTCTTATTTTTTAAAATAGAGTTTACAATACTTAAAAAAGGACAAAAGCTAAAGGAGTATCAACCTAATTTACCAACAGATTTTTCTATTCATTCACATAATTGTTTAATTGTGATACTCCTAGCTATTGTCCCAATTCAGAAAATGTTGATTTCATAATAGTTTTTATAGAGAATGATTCATAAATGATTTATTAAATATTTTTTATTAGCGAAATTCTTAATTAATGAGTTTTTAAACTTGAGCCTTTACTTAAGTAGTTTGTCAACTTCATCTTGTCGGATGGATATTTAACCGAAATCTTCCTATCCATTCAGAAGACACTTACAGTGTGACACATAGTTCTTGCCAAAGAATACCTGACAACATCATCTTGAAAGGCTATTAAGGCATTATCTGTATCCCAGATATTTGTTAATGGCTTCTGTTCTGTTGTTGACTTCTAGTTTTTTGTAAATTCGGTGAACATGTTGTTTTACTGTTCCCAGGTTAATTTGAGGGTTCAATTCCTCTGCAATTTCTTTGTATAGAAAACCCTTAGAGAGGAGGTGTAAGACTTCTCTTTCTCTTGGAGATATTTTTTCAATTAATTGATCTGTTGGGCGAAAACTTTTCAACACCTTTCGGGCAATACTTCGACTCATAGGAAATCCTCCCGCTACCAGTTCTTCAACGCCTTCAATAAGCCCCCTGTTACCATCTTTTTTTAGGATGTATCCAGATGCTCCTCCCTTCAAAGCTTTAAAAATGTGCTTGTTGTTTTCGTGTGTTGTGAATATTAGAAAGGATATATGGGGTGATTTTTTTAAGATTCGTATCATGCACTCAATACCATTCATTTGAGGTAAGTCAATTGCCATGACGACAATATCAGGTTTATCATGGTGAATCTTCTTAACTGCGTCTTCTGCATTGGTGTAAGTACTAATTAGGCAAATATTGTTGTTTGTGAGGGGCAATTGTTTGAAGTAATTGTTCCAGTTTCGGGTGTTTTCCACAATACTAATTCGAGGTGCATTTTTGTTCATAGTGATAGGTTTATGGCTCTCTAAAAGCCAATGATTGTTTATGATAGTAAAATGATTCTTCCTATTTGATACGTGTATTTAAAAGCGCTTCCTCTATAATTTCTTAATGTATAGTTGTTGGTTTTTATGAGAATGTAATTTTGAATAATTTGTGTGTGCGTGTGTAAATAAAATCTGTAATCAGTATAGGTAAGGCATCTGGATTATTTTTTTCAAGTCAGGCATTACTCCAATATGTCCTTCTACCAAATCTCCTTGAGCAGTGCCAGTATTACTTAGTAGTTGGCGCATTTCATAGGAGTCGAGTATGCGTATTTTTTTGAGTTTATAGTAGCTCTGTAGTAGTATTGCAGCGCCAGCAATAATGGCGGATGCAGCACTTGTGCCACCAAACCCTCTTGTGAAATTATCAAAAGAGGTGGAGGTGTTTTTTCCAGAAAGATCTCCATTTCCACCAGCTGTAGCTACATTTTCTCCCCAAGCATAACAATCCACTCGGTTACCATAATTGCTATGAGATATTCTATCGTGATCGCTATAGTAAGGAGGCTCTGCTCTGGATGCACCTACCATGATTGCTCCTGAGTCTTCAAAGTGTATGTTGTGCGCTTGATTGAGCCTGGAATTTTTAAAAGAATCACGCCATTCATCCAGGTCATGTCCTCCATTTCCTGCTGCTTCTATTACAATCAGCCCAAGATTACAAGCGCATTGAATAGCACAAAAATCAGCATCATCTACTTCTACAGGGTATTTATCTCTTTGAACCTCTATCAAAAGCACATCGCCTTTTTTGACATTCCCATCATAGAATTCATCCAATACTTTCCCAATTGCATTCGCTACATGACCCGTAGTTCCTGATGAGTGGTAGTAATGAGAGGCCAGTTTTATATATTTTACAGAAGGAGCAATTCCTACAATACCCGTACTGTTATCTGTTGCCGCAACTACTCCCAGAGTGTTTGTACCATGTGTGCCTCTATATCCATTGACCCCATGAGCATTGGCATTAATAATAACCCTACTATCGACTCTCGATAAGTCTGCATGGGGAAGTTCCCATCCTTGTTCTAAGTCAATAAATCCGACTCCTTCACCTGCAATTCCTTGTGTCTCCCACACCCATTTTGCATTGATTCCTTTTGGAGCAGCATCCCAGTATAACTGCTCTCTGTGATGAGGGTCATTATCATACTCTACTGTTGGGTCATGAGCCAATAGTTCTTGATAGGCTAATTCGACATCTCTGAGACTATTAAATGAGGCAATAACATTGCTGAGTTCGTAGATGGTATTTGAGTAATCCAGCCTCCAATAAGTAGATAGACTCCTAAGAGGAGCAGAGGATCTTTGAACAAAAAAATTGTGAGGCTTCGGTTTTTTTGCCCTCTCTTCCAATTCTTTCAGCTTATACATCGGAATACTGTTTACCTGCCTTTGAATAGAGTTGGGCTTGTACTTTTGTAATAAATCGTATAAACCTCTGATATCATTTTTTTGAGCGAAGTCAAATAAGCTATTGCCTTCAAAATAAGCGTACTCATAAGCAAACCTTATGATAACAAAACCGCTAAAAGGCTTGTGTTGGAGGGCTGTTAAGCTTAGGGGCGTTTTAGAATGAAGTGATTCTTTCATTGTATTCAATCTTTATTTATGTTCTTGGGGAGGACTTTATTAAATTAGTTTACCGAAATACTCAAATAACCATCTTGGTAGTCAGACCAACAGTCACATTCAATTCCCTTGACTTGGAATTTAAAGTGGTACAACTTATCTCCTATTACTTCTTGAGGACCTGCATTTACTTCAATGTATCTTTGGTTACTGTCAAGGCTAACTAAATTACCTGAAGAGGAACTTCTATATGGACCTAAGTCTATCAAATCCAATTTTTGAGGAGGTAAACCTGTAGGAATGTTTTGAATAGGTACTATTGAATTGGCTTGAATTACGACGGTACTAATTTTCCCTTCAAATGCTTTATATTTTTCTAAGTCGATTTTGCCTGCACTGTTTTGACTGATTTCAGTTGAAATATTGCCTTCCATGGCAGTGTACTTTTCTTTTTCAGATGGGTCATCATCAGGATTAGGGGCTTGTGGTGTTCCTACATTAGGTTCTTCAAGTTTTTTATTTACTTTTTGAAGAACTTCTTTGACATCTTTGAGGATTTTATTAGATTCGCTAATAGATGTTTGTGATCTTTGAAGGAAGAATAGGGTAAGAATAAGTAAAAAAATAGTTGCGAAAAAGGGGACTTTGGAGTTCATAGTAAAAAAAGTTTAGTTGTTCAGTTGTAATGTTTCAATGACTAAATTTACTACCATAATTTCTGCTCCCCAATAATGCCTTTTTTAATTTTTTAATGTTTTTAGGTGTGTGTACTCTATTGAATGTTGAAATAAAAAATACTGAACTAATTGATAGTTAAAGTTTAAGTGAGAATGTTTGTAATTAGGTAATTAGGTTTAAATTTTTTTTTTCAATGGAAAATAATCGATTAATTCAATTATTAGAAGGGTTTAGTAAAAGGGAATTGAAGGAGTTGGAGGAGTTTGCTCAATGCAAACTGTTTCACTCTAATAAAAGGCGAGCAGAAAAAGTTATTACCTTATTCGAAGAATTGATTACTTTAAGGTATCAGATAGTCAAACCTAAAAAAGAGGATTTGTATCGCAGGTTGTTTGGATCTGAGAATATAAATATATCGAAGTTAGATAATCATATTTATCAAGCAATTGACGTACTAGAAAAATACTTAGTCCACAAATACCAGAATGAGGATAGACTGAGGTTTGACAGCGCATTGTTAAATGCTTTAGAGGGGAAAAACTTAGAAAAACCTTTCAATCGACTGAAATCTAAACTACAGCGTGACTTATCAAAGGAGGTAAAAAAGAGTAGTAAGCATTTTTATGCAAGTTATAGTATTGCAGATATTAGTTTGGAAATCAAAAAGGTGCGAAGTGTTAGGGAGTTGAGGTTAAATAATATTGATTTAGACCTAGCTGTGTTGAATTTGGATCTATTTTTTTTGACGAATCAATTGAACTATGCTTGTAATGCAGTAAATATTCGGAACATTCTTCAAGCACCTCAATATAATTTTCCCCTCTTGGAAATTATTTTAGATGAGTTGCCCAAGACATCTTACTTTCGCCTACCACTTATTCAAATATACTGGAATGCCTATAAGCTGCTCATGAGTAATGAAAATGAGTATTATGTTTCTCTTAAAGAGTTGTTATTCATACATTACCCTATTCTACCAAAATATTATCAAACCAATTTTTTTACTTACCTTAAAAACTATTGTATCAAAGAAATAAGTAGTGGAGATCATTCTTATTTTGCAGAATTTTGGGAGATTTCGATATTCCAATTAGAAAATAAACTAATGATGGAACTGAACCTTGCTGCACATAAAAATTTGATTACCACAGGAGTAATGCTTGCTTTAAAAGAAGAAAAGGTAAAATTTAAAGATGTTCTTCAATTTTTGGAACAACACACCGACAAGCTTTCGCAAGAATTTAGAGGCGATGCCACAACCTACGCCCAAGCCTACATATCCTTCTACCAAAATGACTTCGAAACTATTCCTGAAAAATTAATCACCAGTCAAGAGCCACTCACCATCTACAGATTTGAAGATGTTTTCTACCAAGTAGATGCCCGACGTTTGTTAATCATGACTTATTTTTGTTTGGATCAAGATGATAATTTCGACAAAATGTGGAATAATTTAAATGCATTTTTGAACGATAAAATAGAAGTTATTCCTGCTTTATACTTAGAGAAAAACCGCCAATTCCTCATCATTATCAAAAAACTCTTTTGGTTAGATGGTAATAATCGAAAAGAACGGGAAGAGAAATTAAAAGAGCTGCAAAAAGACATTGAGGAAGCTAAAAATATCTCTGATAGAACTTGGCTGTTGAAGCAGATAGAGTTGAAATCGAATTGATTAAACTGCCTTCTCCTCCCTCGTCAACCACCCATACAAAACAGGAACCACCACCAAAACCAGCACCGAAGAAGAAATCATCCCTCCAATAATCGTCCAACAAAGCGGCGACCATTGATTCGTTGCTTGAAGGGTAAGCGGAAGCAAACCAAGAATGGTAGTGATTGTAGTCAAGACAATTGGTTTGAAGCGGCGGATACTGCCCAAAACCAAAGCCTCAGATAGCTCCATGCCTTCCCTGCGAAGTTGGTTGATATAATCCACCAAAATAATCGAATTGTTCACCACAATCCCAATCAATGAAATCAAGCCCACAAAAGCAAAGAAAGAAAAGGGCCAACCTGTGATATACAAAGCCAAAAACGAACCTGAAATAGCGAGTGGAATAGCAGCAAAAACAATCAAGGGCTGCAAAATCGAACGGAACTGCAAAACCAAAACCGCAAAAATGGCAATTTGAGCCAACATCAAAATAACACCCAAGTTCCCAAAAGTGCTTTGTTGTTCTTCGTATTCACCTCCCAGCTCATAATGCACATCTTGTGGCCAATCCAACTTATCCAGTTTATCCTTGACTTCCAGTGTTTTCTCAATCGTATTGTCCAAGTTTTCGAGGCTGCCCAAGAGGTTGATAAACCGATCCATCTTGAAGTGACCAAACTCTGCAATCCCTCCTGTAAAGTTGATATCTGCAATGTGATTCAACGGAATCTGCCCACCACTTCGACTCGTTACATAGATTTTATTGAAGTCCGTAATACTTGGAGCATCATCAAAAGGCATCCTGACCACCAAATTGTATTCCTCATCGTCCTCAGTCGTCACCTTGTCAATCACCAAACCATTCAAACTCGCCCGAACAGTGCGGTCAAAATCCAACTCTGACACATTCAGCAAGCCTGCTTTTGCCTTGTCCAAAGACACATTTATTTGCGTTTGTTCCCGTTTGATGGGATTACTGATATTGATGACACTGGGAGTCGTACGAAGGATATTTTCCGCCTTTGCAGCCATCTCCTTGATGCCCTCCAAAGTTTCACCAATGATGCGGATTTCAATAGGTGCGTCCACAGGTACTCCATTTTTGAGTTCTTCAATCGTGATTTCTGCTCCCGCAAACTCTCCAAATTGCAGCCGCAACTGCCCGATTGTTTCATAAAAACGCTTGGAATTCCAGTATTGAAGATTCGCCAAAATCTGTGCATGGTTTTTTTGGAATCGAACAGGAATACGGTTGTAGTAAATCTGTGAAACTCCATTTCCAATACTGGCAGTACGGTCTTTGACATAGTCCATCGTGTCCAAAATCGCTTCTACATAATTCACCGCATTTTGGGTGTGTTCAAGGTTGGAACCCTTGGGAGTATTGATATCAATGAGTAAGAGGGGTTTATCCGCAGTCGGAAAAAACGAAACGCCAATTTTAGGAAACAAACTCACACTAAACACAAAAATACTTGTTGCCAAAAGCACAATCAACCAGCCTCTCTTAAGCGAAAATTGAAGTACAGGTCGATAAACTTTTTCTTCAAAAAAACCGAAGAAACGGTCAGCCAAAGAAGGTTTTTCATTCGCTTTATTCGACATGACCCAATTCGACATAATGGGCGAAAAAGTCAATGAAAGTATCAAGGAAATAACCAAGGTGAAAATAACTGTCAAAGGCAAAGATGCCAAAAACAAACCTGCGCCTTCGCCCAACTGCGTCAATGGGAAAAAGGACAACAAAGTCGTAACCGTTGAAGCTACAATCGCCAAACTCACCTCTTGCGCTCCCTTCAAGGAAGCCTCTCGTTTGTCGAAACCTTCTTTGATAAAACGGTTGATGTTTTCGATGACCACAATGCCATTATCGACCAGTAGCCCCAAAGCCAAAACCAAAGAGGCAATCGAAATTTGCTGCAATCCATAACCCGCTCCATTCAACATCGCCAATGCCAAAATGATGGACAAAGGAATCAAGGTGATGATAATAATGGCAGCTCGCCAGCCCAAAGCCAAGAAAATCACAATACCCACCAACAAAACTCCTTGTAGTAGATTCTTGAAAAAGTCATTGATACGTGACTCCACTACCTTGGGCTGTTCAAAACCCACATTCAAACTTACATTGGGTGGTAGATTCGTTCTAAACGCCTGCTCTTTTTCTTGCAATTTCTGATTGACATCCAAAATATTGTAGCCCTGCTTCAATTTCAGTGAAATCAACACTGCCTTTTCCTTATTGAAGGTCGCCTTCACCAAAGCATCTTCATAGTCGTATTTCACCTCTGCAATGTCCTTCAAATACACCACCCGATTATCACCCGTCGCAATGATAGAGTTTTTGATTTCCTCCAAACTATCGTAACTTTTGGTGCTTTGGATATTGAAGATTTTGGTGCCAGCCTTTACCTCACCCCCAGGAATATTCACATTGTTTCCTTGCAGAACTCCCGCAACTTGTCCCAAATTGATGTTCTGTGAAGCCATCCGTTCATAATCCAAAGACACACGAATTTCTCTATCAGGACAAGCACTCATATCCACATCTCCCATGCCATCAATCCCCTCAATCTCATCCTGAAAGTCCTCTGCCATTTTTTGGAGGTGATGGTAAGCTACATTTTTGGAAGTCAAAGCATACAAATAAAAATTGACCTGATCAGAAGGTTTGATATGCCTCACTTCAAAAAATGCTAAATTGGAGGGCAAATCCCCCCGCACTGCATTCACCTCTCTCAAAATCTCATTGTACTTCTCCTCAAAATCCACTTCAAAAGAAGCCTCTATACTCACAATCGCAATTCCTTGGCGAATAGAAGAACGCAGTATTTTGATATCCTTCAATTCATTTAAGACTTCTTCCAATGGGTCTACCACCAGTTTTTCCATATCCTCAGGACTTGTCCCAGGATAAACTGCTCGAACCACATAGAAAGGGAAGGCTACTTGAGGATCTTCCGATCGAGGCATACTCATAAAAGACTGAACCCCCATCAAAATGCTTATCAGCACAAGGATGACGACAAATTGAGCATTGCGTATGGCTAATCTTGTCATTGATTTGCTTGTTTTTTACTTACTTACACTCACTTGCGCTCGTTTGCAACGAGTGCTTAACATTATATGTCGTTTGAAACGACAAGGTATTGCACACGCATTGCAAATGCGCGCGAGTTATGTTTTTTATTCACTTGCGCTCGTTTGCAACGAGTGCTTAACATTCTATGTCGTTTCAAACGACAAGGTATTGCACACGCATTGCAAATGCGCGCGAGTTAGGTTTTGCTTTTATTCACTTGCGCTCGTTTACAACGAGTACTTAACATTATATGTCGTTTCAAACGACAAGGTTATTCCACACGCATTGCAAATGCGCGTGAGATTCC
>JBGCDY010000162.1:0-9015 GCA_045105835.1 Chitinophagales bacterium | reverse complement strand
TTTTCCCTATGAAAAAATACGAACATATTATTTGGGACTGGAATGGTACTTTGTTGAATGATGTTCATCTCTGTGTGAACATCATGAATGGTATTATGGAATCTCACAGCGATGAGTTGCCTTCAATGACACATGAATACTATCGCAGTATTTTTGATTTTCCTGTAATTGACTATTACAAACGCATTGGTTTTGACTTCAATAAGGAATCTTTTGATGATTTGTGTGTCAAATTTATTGGAGGGTATCATTCTCGTGCGGTGGACTTACAATTGCATAATGAGGCAAAAGATGTTTTGTTGGCTATTGAAGGAGCTGGTTTTCAGCAGTCTATTTTATCGGCTGCAAAACAGGATGGATTGCGGCAAATGGTTCGACAGCACCAAATTGACCATCATTTTGAACATATCGTAGGGGAAAATGATAATTATGCACACGGCAAAGTGGCGAATGCCAAGCAATTACGAGCTGATTTGCAAGAGGCAAATCACCACAGACTTTTGTTGATTGGTGATACGACACATGATTTTGAGGTCGCAGAAGCGATTGAAGCAGAATGTGTTTTGGTGGCACATGGTCATCACTCCCATCAAAAATTGCAGAAAACGGGCGCTAAAGTGGTGGATTCTTTGGGAGAGTTGAGGAGTTTTTTACTCTGAGGAAGAAAATTTTATTCAAAAATAAATCCCGTTTTTTATACAAGAAGAATCAAAAACGGGATTTATTTTCATTTATGGTTTTAAGAAAGCTTCTTAGTCCACTCGTTTGTATTTTCGTCTTACCAGCTCTTTTTGAAAGGCATTGAAGTGCCACCATTCCGTTTGTATGCCCGTGAAACCTGCTTTTTTCATAACCGTTACAAGGCGTTCTCGGTTGGTGATTTGTTCTAAGGTCAATTCACCATTATCATAAAACTCTTGTTGGTGGCGAGGTTGTGCCTTTTCACCAAAAAAATCGAAGGGCGTTCCCATGTCCAATTCCTTTCCGTTTATATCTACTATCGTCACGTCGACCGAAGCACCATAGTTATGAATTGAACCGCCAGTTCCACCATCTCCACCATAAGGTGAAGCGACATAAGGCTGTTGTTCTGTGCCTTTTACGGCTTCCCACATTTCTTTTTGAACACTCCAAGGGCGGGCGCAATCTAATACCAACAAACTCAAACGAGGCTGCTTTTCCTTCAAAAACTCTTGGGCTTTTGAAAGCATTTTTGCTACCTCCTCTTGTAAATAGCACTTGTTAAGTCCTCCATACATGTTTTTTTCCAAAAAATTGTTGGAAGTACCATAGCGTATATCTGCTTGGATACTGGGATCTAATTTGTGAACATCGACTAAATCGGCTGCTATAAATTTGGTGACAATGTTTTTTGCTTCTTCGCTACTCACCTCTTTTTGGGGAGTAGGAGGAGTCGGTTTTGGAGGGTTATTTACTTCTTTGTGAATGTGACCAATGCTTTCTTTTTTAGGAATCGCATTTTGGTTCAAATACACAAAGATGTTGGCAAAAACCAACAAAACGACGACGATGATCATGGCTGTGCGAAAAGGATTATTTTTCAATTTTTTGAAGTTTTTTGATGGCTAATGAGTAAAAACTGGGGGTTGGTGCTGGATCTGTAAAGACAAAATTAACTACAAATAAAGAAAAACTGTATCAAAAGCACTAATATTTGATTAAAATAGCAATATCTTTTTCTTCAAGGTATAAATGAAAACAAGAAAAGGTATCCGATACCTCCTCTGTTCACCAAAAAAAAATGGTTCACCAACAGAATCTGCCAGTGAACCATTCAATATTATGACCTAAAAATAGGTTTGTTTTTTCAGTTTTTCTAAGCTATTACACTTCCATAGATAGCTTCTCTTTGTTCCTTGATTCGCTCCGAACGGAGGTAATCATCAAATTCTAAAAGGCTGTCAATCATACCATTTGGAGAAATTTCCAAGACTCTATTTGCGCCCGTTTGCATCAATTGATGATCGTGTGAGGTAAAAATGATGTTTCCTTCAAATTCACTAACGGCTTTGTTCAATACGGTGATGGATTCCAAATCCAAGTGATTCGTTGGTTCATCCAACAACAAGAAGTTGGGGTAGCTCAACATGATTTTCGCCATCATACAACGCAGCTTTTCCCCTCCTGACAACACACTTGAGTTTTTATAGACCTCTTCGCCCGAAAATAACATACGACCTAAGAAACCTCTAAGGAATTGTTCGTCTTTTTCTTCCGAAAACTGACTCAACCAATTCATCAAGTCCATGTCGTTTTCATTGGAGAAAAATTCTTCATTGTCGTTTGGAAGGTATTCATAGGTAATGGTTTGCCCATACTCTATAGTACCCGTTGTAGGTTTCATTTTGCCCGCCAATACTTCAAAGAAGGTATTGATGGCACCTGGTGTGCGACTCAACAAAGCAATTTTATCACCGTTGTTCATGGTGAAGCTCACATCACGGAAGAACCATTCTCCTTCTGCATTTTGATGCCCAAGGTTCTCGACCTTCAAAATTTGACCGCCAGGTTTGCGTTCTGGTTTGAAGTGGATAAATGGATATTTACGGCTTGAAGGTTGAATATCGTCAATGTTGAGTTTTGCCAATGCCTTTTTACGACTCGTTGCTTGTCGAGATTTAGAAGCGTTTGCGCTAAATCGCTGGATAAACTCAATCAATTCTTGGCGTTTGACCTCTGTCTTTTTGTTTTTGTTCGCCATCTGACGAGACATCATTTGGCTGGTTTCGTACCAGAAAGTATAGTTACCCGTAAAGATTTTAATTTTCTGATAATCAATATCTACAACGTGTGTGCAGACCATGTCCAAGAAATAACGGTCATGCGATACAACAATCACAGTATTCTTAAAATCGGCTAAAAAGTCTGCCAACCAAGTTACTGTTTCTGCGTCCAAGTCGTTTGTAGGCTCATCCAACAACAACAAATCGGGGTCTCCAAACAATGCTTGCGCCAACAAAACCTTGACTCTTTCGGAACCTGTCAGTTCCTTCATCAATTTGTAGTGCAAATCCTCTTTGACTCCCAAAATACTCAACAATTCGGCAGAATCGCTTTCGGCAGTCCATCCTCCCATTTCACCAAAGTCATTTTCCAAATTTGCAGCATGCATTCCTTCTGCTTCCGTAGCTTCGGGATTCATGTAGATAGCATCTTTTTCTACCATGATGTCATACATTTCTTTATGACCCATGATAACCGTTGTCAATACATCAAACTCTTCAAATTCAAAGTGATTTTGTTTCAATACCGCCATTCGATTGTTAGGCTCTAATGAAATACCACCTCTATTGGGGTTAATCTCTCCTGAAAGTATTTTCAAGAAAGTAGATTTACCTGCGCCATTTGCGCCAATTACACCATAACAATTGCCACGTGTAAACTTCAAATTAACTTCATCAAACAAAATTCGTTTGCCATATTGCAAACCCAAATCACTAACTGTAAGCATTCTTTATTTTTTTTTTCTGGATTATGATTGTTACTTCTCTTAAAACGACCACAAAGGTAGCGAGATTTGAGGAGAAAGGAAAAGGTTGGGGCTTGAATTGGTTTTCTAAAGCTCTGTTTCTATTCAAAAAACCGTTTTGTGTCAATAGAAATAGAGCTTTTATTTTGGCTACATCCATTTCAAAGTAGCTTGTTATTGACTTTTTATTTATGAAACACCGACTACCTGAAAAGGGGTTTCCATTACTGCTTCTACGATGTCTTCTCTTGAAGTGGCTTCGCTATTGTACACAACTTTTGCATTTTTTTCTGACAAACTCACGTCTGTTTGTGTGACTCCTTCAATGCTGCTAATTTTTTGGTAAACTGCATTCGTACAATGTCCACAAGACATCCCTTCAATATTGATAGTCAATTCTTTATTTTGCATGATAATTATATTTTTTAAGTAATTGATAGTAAAAAAAATGGTTCTTTGAAGAAAAGGTTGGTTGTAGGGTTCTGAAGTTTTTTTTATGAAAAACCCCTTAATTCACACGTCTTTAATTTTTTAATTCTAAACTTCAAAAATCTTTTTTCTCTTAGGAATGAATGAGAATAAAAACCAAAAAACACTTCAATATCAGTTTTTTATAAAAAATATTTATGGACTTATTTTTTAAATATTTCCTTAAATTATTTCTAAAACATTGTACTGACCAACCAAATTTTCAAAGAACAATAAATCAGAAGTCTCTGTAAAACTGAAACTCCAAAAATATTTTTCAACTCATTCCTATGGTATTTTTTCTTCTGGAAACACCTCGGATAAATCAATTTTCAATTCCTGAAAAACCGTAGATGTTAGAATGTCTTCATCTGTATAAGGAGGAGTAATTCCAACAAATTTTCCATTCTTCAAATAATAAACCAATACAGAACGATGTACGGGGTCTACTATCCAATATTCCAAAACGCCTGCTTCTTCGTATAACTCAAATTTTCCTTTCATTTCCTTTTTAGAGTTCCCAGGTGAAAGAATCTCTACCATCAAATCAGGTGCTCCGATACAACCTTGTTTTTTTATCTTGTTCTCATCGCATATTACACAAAGGTCAGGTTGAACAACAGTATCTATTTTATTGCCAATAGCTTTGTTTTGGGGTAGAGGCAGACGAACATCAAAGGGAGCAGCATAGAGTTTACAGGAGTTTTTTCGTAGAAAAGTCCACAGGAATCCATTTAGGTTCGTTGAAATTTCTTGATGAATAGCAGAAGGAGCGGCCATTGGAAAAATCCATCCTTTTAGCAATTCCACACGCTCTTGAAACTTCCAAAGTATGTAGTCTGAATAGGTATATTGTTTACTAAAATCCAATTGGTCAAGTGATGTTATCATTCTGCCTCTTTTTTTCCAAAGATAAGGAAAATACTGCAATATGAGAATTGGAAATCAGCATCTTTTCTGTGAGAATTAGCAGAACAAAGTTCAGGAAAGTTTCGTAATTGAGGTAAGAAAATTACGCATTTCATTAATAAAATGCTGCAACTTCAACGGGTTTGCTTCTGCCTTTGACCACTACTTCATTGAATTCAACCGTTGTTTGTACCTCCTCTGGCAAATTTTGATAGACCTCTTTGGAAAGCACCATCGTACTGCCATATTTTTTGTTGAGCTGCTCCAATCGAGCGGCGGTGATGACTGCGTTGCCCGTCACCGAAAATTGCTTGCGGTGTTTTGTTCCTACATTGCCTGTCACAACGTGCCCTGCATGTAAACCAATCCCAATTTTGGTCGAAGGAATTTCGCCATTTTCGCTTTTTTCTTTCACCAATTCCATGATTTCCTGTGCTGCAAGATAGGCTTCCATACAATCATTGCCAGCTGATACGGGTGCGCCAAAAGTTGCCATGAAACCATCCCCCATGATTTGATTGACAATTCCTTTGCGTTTGGTGATGATTTCCATCATGAATCCAAACACATCATTCTGATAACCAATTATTTCTTCAGGAGTTAGTTTTTCGACAAATGGGGTAAAATTGCGGATGTCCAAAAACATGACACACACAAATCGTCTTTCTATTTTCTGGACACCTTTTGAAGCCAACAGTTCATTGGCAACAGCTTTGGAAAGGTGTTGATTCAATAATTTCTTGATGCGTTCATCTGCTATTTTCAACTGATTTTGAGTAGCTTCTAAATCCTGATAGGCGATGCCTAATTTGTTGTGTTCTCGTTTTTTGTTTCGATACAAAAGGTACAACATGAACAAAATCCCCCCCAATAAAAGTAAGCTTACGCCCAAACTTTGTTTGAACATGATTTGCCGTTCCAATTCTACTTTGTTCTGTTTGATTTCCAGCTGATTGATGGCTTCATCTTGCTTCAAAAGAGTGATTTCTCGTTCTTGATTGTCAATTTCGTTTGCTTTTTCGAGCAATACCAGTTCCTGTTCTTGCTTTTCTTTGATAAGCTGTTTTTCCATCTCCGCATATTTTTTGTAGTAAATAAGCGAAGTTTCGTAGTCTTGGGTCTGTTCGGCTTTTTCTGCAATACTTTTAATGTTCGTTGCTTTCGTTTCCGCTTTGGCTATTTCTTGTTCCTTGATTTCAAACGATTGAGGCATATTCATAAAAGGAGATATTTCTCCCCTATTCCTGCTTGTAGGAAGTCTTCTTTTAGTAGTGGTAGTCGTTGTAGTTTTACCAGATTCATCTATTTTTTCCTCTACAGTAGAACTTATAATATTTTCATCCTCTTGTTTTTCTTTCTTTTTTCTGTTGAAGTCTTTTCTACTTCCCCATGTTTTTACTATTGAGTTCGCACTTCTACTTGTGTCTACTTTTGTTTCTGACAAGGCAGCTATTTTTTTCTCAAATTCTTCTATTCTTTGCGATTCTCCTTTGTCTTTTAGGTGGTCAATTACCTCTTGGTAATATTGAATTGCTTTGGGATAGTTCTCGTTTCTTTCACTTATTTTAGCCAGCTTTATCAAGGCAACAATCCCCAAATCCAAAGAGGCTTTGTCCGCAGTCGAAGAAATGTTCTCCAATAGATTTCCGAACAATCGTTTTTTGGAAGGATTGCTGTTTGCGAGTGAGTCGGTTTGCAGTATAAGTTGTTCGGCTTGTCTTTCCAGATTCCCAATGTTCAATTCGTTTGCAGCCATGACCGCTTTCTCAAAAGCCATTTTTGCATCCAAATACCTTCCTTTCTGTTGAAAAACCTGCCCCAATTGTATGGCGGCAAGTGGTTTTAGGTAGTAGTCAGTTTGGGCAATGCGTTTGTTGTTGGTTCTAATGATATTCCCAGCCAATGCATCTGCACGTCTGGCATAACTCAAGGCTGGGCGTGTTTGCTCTTTTTCAAGGTGAAGCTTTGTCAATTCTGTCAAAACCAACAATTTTTCTTTTCCATATACCTCGTCCAAACGGTTTTTCAAGTCCTCAGTGCTTTCTTGCGCTTGCAGAGAGAGTCCACTCAACAAACAACATGCAATGAATAAGTAGTAGCCTATTTGTGTAAAAGTTCTATTCACTTTGTTCTTCTTTGATACAATAATTTATGTGTACTCTGAACAGGATGGTGCTTGTATTTCTACAAATTTAGTGCCTTTGCAGAATACAAAATGTTTGGACAATATCTAAACGACATTTTAAACTTGACTTACCACTAAAAAATATTGCAGTAATGACAAAATGAAAGATTGAAGATATAAAAAATGCCTTCCTTTTCATAGCTTAAACTCATTTTCTATTGTTCTCAAACAAAAAGAACCCCAAAGCTTTTTTGCCTTGAGGTTCTTGTATCACTATCATTTGTGACTTGTTTTGTAGGCTCTAAATATACTGTTTAAACATTTGAATAGCAATGGCTATAATCAAAATTCCGAATACCTTTCGTAAGGTAGAAGAAAGCTGTGGAGACATTTTTCGGGACAACCAATCAGTTGATTTGAGTATGAAAAACATGAGAATCAAATTGATAACGATTCCTGCAATAATCGTTGCAGTTGTGTATTCGACCTTCAATGAAATAATCGTGGTCAATGTCCCCGCTCCTGCCAATATCGGAAAGGCAATCGGTACGATACTTCCTGAACCTCCATCTTCGTGGTGGTCTCTAAAAATTCGGATTCCCAAAATCATTTCTAAGCCAATGAAGAAAATAATCAATGACCCTGCAAGGGCAAAGGAAGATATTTCGATGCCAAATAGCCCCAAAATGGTCGTTCCAAAAAATAAAAAACTCATCATAATGATTGCTGCCGCACCTGTGGCAAGAGAGGGGTTAATGTGTATGCCTTCTCGTTTCATATTGATGATGACGGGCAGAGAACCGATGATGTCTATGACCGAAAATAAAATCAAACTAACGGATACAATTGCTGTAAAATTCATTGTTTTTATATTTTTAAATTCGCTGCAAAAGTAGGTCAATTAAAAATATCTCACAATAATAGATGCCTTACAGCGTCAATATTACATTTTTATCCTTATTTTTAAGTCATAATAATTTTAATAAAATATTTTAAAATGAGAGAAAATCAACTTGACCCAATTGACCTATTAATTTTGAAAGAATTGACATCGGACGCTAGAGTTCCTTTCACTCAACTATCCAAAAAATTGAAGGTATCGAATACTTTAATTCATCAAAGGGTAAAAAAATTGAAGGAGGCGGGAATTATAAAAAAAGCAATTTATATGTTGAATCCTTCCACTTTGGGCTATCAGACTTCGGCTTATACCCAAATCATGCTCACCAATTCCAAGTTGCACAGAGAGGTGGAATTTGAACTACAAAAGATTCCTGAGATTGTGGAATGTGTCAATATTTCGGGGCGGTATGCGCTGTTGGTAAAAATCTATGCCCGCAACAATAAGCATTTGAGGGACATTATTTATGAGCGCATTTTGACCATTGAAGGGGTAGAAGGAACGAATTCAACGATTTGTTTTGAAACTGTTTTTGGGAGAAATGTTCCTTTGGAATTGGAGGATTGATAAAAAGAACAAAAAATTAAAGCAAATTATTAGTCATCAATTCCGCCGTCTTTTAACCTGAATAATTCATAGATTTCGTAGAGACATTGCAGTGCAACGTCTTAGCACCATAAGGTCTTTGAACGCAATATCTTCATCTATAAGGTAGTCAGAAAACAAAACCCGAAACGGAACCTATCAAAGAATGTTGATTTTCAAATCATAATAGGAGACGTTGCAGTGCAACGTCTCTACGAAATTTCAATAACAGGCACAAATTCATGAATTATTCAGGTTAAGGCGGTGTAAGAGTAAAAGAACAATAATAAGAGCTTTAGCCATTCCATTGCAGTGGCTAAAGCCTTTCTGAAAAGAAAATCCATTTACCCCGAGCTAAAGCACGGGGCAATAGAAACCAACATTTTGACTATTTTAATACTTTTAAATTACCTTACTTATTCAAAACCTATTATTCTCCTGCAATCACCACCACAGGTACACCATTTACAGCAGCATTCCCAGTGAGTTCGTCCACCAACAATTCATCTGTGATGTCGTTTACGCTTACTCCTGCAT
>JBGCDY010000161.1:0-6522 GCA_045105835.1 Chitinophagales bacterium | reverse complement strand
CCAAACACGTTTGTTCGCCATCACCCTAAGTAAATACAGCCCTTTAGGTAGTTCGTTTACCTTCAATTGAGTCTCTTTCCCTTCAATCGGAACACGCAGCAACAACTGACCAACTGTATTGTGGAGTTCAATGCTGCCATTTTGAATATTTGCTGGTAAATCAGAGGTACTAACCGTCAATTCCTCCCTTGCAGGATTGGGATAAACCTGTAACTCACTGAAAAGAGAATTAGAAGGTTCAATATCCGTGAATAGTGCTTCCTTTCTAATCTTAAGAACATATAATCTACGAAGTTCTTTTATGATTTCCTGACCTGAAAAATCATAAGTAATGGAATCTCTCAAAATTGAAATTTGAGCAATTAAATCACCTGTATCCAATTCTTGAATATCTTCAACTTCAATTCTTAAATCCTCATCTTTAGGTATCAATCTCACCAACTCGCTTATATTTCCCTCCATGTCACTTTCGTAGATAGTAGCTTTACGTTTAGTTATGAAATCTTCTACTGAAGAAAACAAAATACCTTCTTTTGTACGCATGATACTTGCAGTTAAAGCCCCCCCCTCGGTAGCCTCTTCTCTATAGGTTTTGTGCCAAATGATATTACCTTCAGCATCGTAAAAACTCAAAAAAGGGCGAAATTCGGCAGTCGCAAATTTAGGGTCAAAATCCCATGAACCTGCTATAAAAAAACGGTTGTCCGCTAAAGGGTAAATATCAAAACTTTTATCTGTAAATTCGCTAACATCTTTGGTCCACTCCAAGAGACCTTCATCATTTACTTTGGCAACATAGTTGATATCAAGTTCTCCCTCTGAAAATTTATGACTTTCAAGGTATTCTATCAAAAAACCATTGTCTGTTGTAGGACGAACGTCATCCACAAAGTAAACATACTCTGTCGAGGAAGGTCCAGAGGTATAGAGCAAAATAGAGTCTGCTACAGGCAAGCATTTTTCATCTGTTATGGTTATTTTTCCTGTAAAAAAATCTCCTTCTGCATCGTTCCCAAAGTAGGTTTCTGCGACCAAAAACCGACTGCCATTGACCTGCTTGCGTATTTCGCTGGGCCAAGTAAAGTTTACAAGCCTAACGGCTCCTTCCTCCTGTCCAGGAGAAACAGTGTTGAGTACTGTGCCACCATTGATTTGTAGAGTAGTTCTCGCCATATAACTCGGAGCAGCTCCACCTATAAAATCAGTGTCTGCCCTATGCCACAACAGTTCTATGGTCGAAGGGCTACTCTCATAAATAGAAGAAGGGTAACCTCTTATTCCTCCTTCGTTCTTACTTACGGTTCGAGACCACAAAATAGTTCCATCCTCAGGTTGAATCCGTTTTAATACCCATCCATCCCATTGATTTTGAAAATAGCAAGCAACTATAGTACCATCTGATAAAATGGTCGAATAAGTGAAGCCAAGTGTTTCCCTCAAATCTGTTATTCCCGAATAAATAGGAGATACAGTTGTGTCAACAATTGAAGTTATCCAAGCAATTTCTGTTCCGATAAATTCTGGAAGCTCGTTGCTCATCACATGACTTTTTATAGGAACTCTATTTGCTCCAGCATCTACACTTTTGTACATAAGTCCATCATCTCGATATTCTACAATTCGGTAGTTATCAGGAGGAATAAGCTTATTATCTTGAGCAATTAGATGATTTTCAATACTAAATTGAAGCAAAAATATTAATAAAAATAAAATTATTCTTTTCATAATAAATAATTTTTTAATATTTAAGTTAATTTATCTACAACTGACATTACAAGGAGATTGACCTATCAAAGAATAGCCATCTTCAAATCTACATTCAGGGAAACCCAGGGGCAGGAACTACATCTTGAACAGTTATCCATGCCGTACAATTATCTACAGGAGGGCATTGTGTTTGCTGCCCAAAAACACTACTGCAATTGAGTAAGAACAAAGTGCTTGCCATAAGCACAAAAAACGAAAAAGTTTTCATGAGTATAAATTTAACAATTAAGAAATAGGTTTAAATTTTAATTAGGGATATCGATAACCGCTTTTATGTGTTGTTGGTAAATATATTCTATTTTTATCAAAAAAAAAAAAATGACCTTTAATGACTTAGGATTTGTTATAGAATTATCAAAAAAGTCATGTTAGTGACAAAACTGAAAATAAAAATATATTTTGTGTAAACTTTATATTTGTTACCATATAGTATTTATTTCATAATAATCATAAAATCAATTTATTATCGTTACAATATAATTTTTTGTGTTTAGTGTAGTCTGTATTGTTAAATGCATTTTCCTGAAGTAGGACGTACAAAAAAGAGGTGAAACACAGTATTGGTTTATCTGCTTGTTATAAGAAATTAGCCAATGTAATATCCCAATATTGCCGAATTTATTGAAAAACAAAAAAGCTTGATTCACAATTTAGATGATTTATCAAAAGTCATTACTCGTTTGGTGAACCAATTTGATAATACCTTGACTTGCAAAACCAAACAAAAGGCTTTTTGGTCATTTTCGAGTACCGTACTGCCAAAATGTGGCGAAAAGAGTCGATACAACACAAAGACAAAGAGATTTTTGCAGTGTGCATTTAGGACAAAACCCAAGTAAACTAGGGCTTCAATTGAGTTTTTCACAAAAAATCATTAAATTGTGGGGGAAAATTCACCAATTCTTCATCAAAATCCATCGGAACTATGGAACTCACAATGTCGAAAACAAGCACTGCAAACATTCAAAAAATATTTGAATCCCAAAAAGCCAATCAATACAAAGTTGGCAACTCCACAGCCAAAGAACGCATCCAAAAACTGGACAAACTGTATGTAGCCGTAGAAAAAACTTATCGAGAAGCAATTCGAGAGGCTATGTATCAAGATTTTAGAAAGCATCCCTCCGAAGTAGATTTGACCGAAATCTATGTCGTCACCAGCGAAATCAAACACGCCAAACGCCACCTGCGAAAATGGATGGGCAAAAATAGAGTCGGTACACCTTTGGCAATGATGGGTTCTTCTTCTTGGATTCACTACGAACCAAAAGGCGTTTGTTTGATTATTTCACCTTGGAACTTTCCTATCAACCTCACTTTTGGACCTTTGGTATCTGCCATTGCAGCAGGAAATACGGTGATGATTAAGCCATCAGAGCATACGCCACATACTTCGGCATTGATGAAAAAAATTATTGAAGAACTTTTTTCTTCCAACGAAATTGCCATTGTGGAAGGAGGAATTGACGCTTCCACCGAATTATTGGAATTGCCCTTCAATCACATCTTTTTCACAGGTGCGCCGAGTATCGGCAAAATCGTGATGAAAGCAGCCGCCAAAAATCTAACCTCCGTAACTTTGGAATTGGGCGGAAAATCTCCAACGATTGTTGACCACACTGCCAATATTTCACAAGCAGCTACTCGAATTGCATGGGGTAAATTTTTGAACAACGGGCAGGTTTGTATTGCTCCTGATTACATTTTTGTACACAAAGACAAACAGAATGAGTTTGTAGATTTGGTAGGCAAAAAACTGGAAGGTTTCTTTGGCTCGAATGCTGCCAATTCTGATGCCTACAACCGAGTCGTCAATGGCAAACACCATGAGAGAGTGCTTTCTTACTTAGACGATTCGGTACAGAAAGGCGGAAAGGTGATGTATGGTGGAAAGTCTGACAAATCCAATGAGAACTATTTCGACCCGACTGTAGTAGCAGATGTGCCTTTGGACTCCAAATTGATGCAAAAGGAAATTTTTGGTCCTATTCTTCCCGTCAATTCTTATACTGATTTGCGAGAACCCATAGAACTCATCAACTCCAAAGAAAAACCACTGGCATTGTACATCTATTCCAAAAGCCGAAAAAACATTGACCACATCATCAAAAATACCCGTGCAGGAGGAACTTGTATCAACAACAACGATGTGCATTTCTTCAATGTAAACCTACCTTTTGGTGGAGTGAACAACAGCGGGATTGGCAAAAGTCATGGATTCTATGGCTTTCAAGCTTTCTCGAATGCAAGAGGAGTTTACAAACAACACATTCCTGGCGCATTGGAACTTTTGATGCCGCCTTACAACAACTTCAAACAACAATTGATTGATTTGACCATCAAGTGGTTCTAATCTTTAAACAGGATTTTTAGGCGAAGGCTTTTGAATTTTTCTTTGATAACGAGCATTTCTACAACGTTGGATATGGTTCTATTGAAGAGAAAATCAGAAGCCTTTGTTGTTTTAGAAGGTCTTTGAATACTTCAAAAATGAGCTTTCAAACATCGTTTTATGAAAAGAGATATTGAAGTAGATTGGAATCCTGGTTCGCCTCTTACTAATGTGACTTTTTAACGGATATGGTGGTCTAAAACTTATGAAGAATGTATGGAGAAAACCTAAAAATAAACGCTTGTCGAGAGGAATAATTCAGTGCAGATAAATATTCACTGCATTCCCCAAACCCCCTCTTTTCAGAGAGGGCGGGGAGAGTTGACTGCAGAGAAACTTATTGATTAAGAGCAAATTTAGTGAAACGACTTGCAAAATACAAGTAGTAGGAGAAAATGATGAAACAAAAATCGAACTGTCCGATAAATCGTGCTTTGGAATTGATTGGTGATAAATGGACATTGCTGATAATCAGGGATATGGCATTTCACAAAAAACAGAACTACCAAGATTTTTTAAGCTCCAAAGAAAACATTTCTACGAACATTTTAGCCGACAGACTAAAAAAAATGCTGGAAGCAGGAATGATTACCAAAAAAACAGACATAACGAACAAAAAGAAAATCAACTACAAACTCACTTCAATGGGAGTGGATTTAGTACCCGTTTTGATGTCCGTCGAGACTTGGAGTAAGACACATTTAATTTCCTCCCATTAGATTCACGCAAACCTGAAAGCATTTGGCTCGAAACCTTGATTTTTGTTCAATTCTGTCTATTTTCGCAGCCGCTTTTTCAAAAGACGTTTTACTACAATATTTTAGACTTTGGACGAAGGAATAGGGAGGCGAGAAATGAGATGTTAATCAATTGAGAATAAATTATTTGTGCTTAAATAATAAATAAGCATCTGATAGTTAGTTGTTTGAGCCTTGCTTCTCACCTCTTTCGTCCAAAGTCCAATACAATATTCAAACACATAAAAAAACAACTTGCGTTTACAAAGCATTGAGTTAAAAGGTTTCAAAAGTTTTGCGGAGCGAACAGCAATTCACTTCAAACAAAACATGACGGGCATCATTGGGCCGAATGGATGTGGTAAATCCAATATCATAGATGCCATCAGGTGGGTGCTGGGCGAACAAAAAAGCAGTAGCCTTCGCCTCAAAAAAATGGACAACCTTATCTTCAATGGCACCCAAAAGCGCAAACCTGCAGGACGAGCAGAAGTTTCTCTAACCTTTGAAAACACTAAAAACTTACTTCCCACCGAATTTACGACTGTCACCGTCACCCGTATTTTGTACCGACAAGGAGGCAGTGAATACCGCATCAACAATGTGCCTTGCCGTCTCAAAGACATCTCCAATCTGTTTTTGGACACAGGTATCAGCAGTGACTCCTATGCCATCATCGAGTTGTCCATGATTGGTGACATCCTTAAAGACAAAGAAAACTCCCGTCGGAGACTGTTTGAACAAGCTGCAGGAATCTCCAAATACAAAATCCGCAAAAAAGAAACCTTAAGCAAATTGAAGGCTACGGATGGAGATTTGGAGCGAGTAGAAGACTTACTGTTTGAGATTGAAGGGAATTTGAAAACCCTTGCAAGGCAGGCAAAACGTGCGGAAAAATACGAAAGATTGAAGACTCAATTCAAGGAATTGAGTGTGGAATTGGCTTTGTTTCAGATTGCAGACCATCAAAAGAGCTTTACTGCATTGCAATCAGAACAAAAACAAGAGGAGGACAAAAGAACAGGATTGCAAACAAAAATCCACCAATTCGAAGCCACTGTTGCCGAAAAAAAGGATGCCGTATTGGCGAATGAACAACAATTGGCAGAATTCCAGAAAGTTCTCAACGAACACGTTAAATACCTGCAAGACCAAGAAAATCAGAAGAAACTCTTTCGTCAGAACCTGCAATTTCTGCAAGAAAAAAACAGCAATCTTCAACAACAAATCACTACAGCCGAGCAGCTAAGTGGCAGCCTGCAAAGTGAAATCAAAAACCTACAAGAAAAATCTGAAATCGAAAAAAGCAGCCTCGAACACATCCAAAAAGAACTACAAAATTTCAAAACGGCTGTAAATACTGTCAAAACCCAACATCAAGAAGCGACTACGAATCGTAATGTATTGCAGCGAAGCTACCGAGATTTGGAGAAGTCGGTTTTTGGGGTAGAAAAGAAAATGGCGGTTCAACAGACCCAACTGGAAAATTTGCAGCGTGAAATCAAATCCAACCGCTTTCGATTTGAATCCCAACAAAGTGAGTTGGCTATTTTTAGGGAGAATTTGGAGAAAGCGAAAGCCGAAAAGAAGGCGGCAGTAGAAGAAATCGAACAGAACAAATCGGAA
>JBGCDY010000160.1:0-5423 GCA_045105835.1 Chitinophagales bacterium | reverse complement strand
CCTTCAATGATGGTGATGAATTTGTTTTTCGCATCGCAAGAGAAGCCGACTGTATGGCGATTGTGTATACACAATCAGGTGGCACTTTTGAGGATTTAGTGGTAGTGGATTTTGAAGGGGGAAGTGAAAGTGAATTAGGTGCGCCTTATGGGGTGTTGTTTGCATCTTTGGCGATATTTCCACCTGCTGAGGCATCAGGTGAGGTAGGAGGGTTTGCAGAGAGGGAAGTAAGCATTGTGAATGGTGGTTTGGCTTGTACCCATTCTATTCGATATGAATTAGATTTTTCAGATACAAGAGCAACTTTAGATGAAATTTTATTAAATGGGGTTTCATTGCCTTTTGAAGTAGTAAATGATGGAATTACAGTAGAAATTTTTGACGATTTCTTTTTCTTGATAGGCAATGCTGATGCTTGCTTTGACGGTGATGAAACCTTGATCTTAACCGAACGTTTTTTGTTAGGAGATTGTCAAAGTGCTGTTGGAGATGTTGATTTTACACACCGTGTTTATTGGGGCTGTAAAGAAGGAGAATGTAACCCTTCAGAAGAAACTGAAAGCACAATTGATTTATTACCTTCTTCTTTTATTGACCTTTCTTTTCAAAACCTCACAACCATAAGGCCTTCAAGTTGTACGAATGGAATGTATGAAGTCAGAATTGTCAACACAGGAAATCAAATAGCGACCAATTTGAATGTATTTCTTGGGTGGGGAGCACCAATAGCTCAATTCAGTGGAGGAATTGTCGTCAATGCACAGGTCAATGAAATTTCTTATCCTATTGTTACTGACGAAGGGTATTCGTTGGATTTTAGAGAGAATACCCTATCAACAATAGGGCTAAAAGATGTAAACAACGATGGTTTCTACGATGCTTTTTTACCACAAGATACCTTAATCGTGAAGGTAGAATTGGACTATGACTGTGATTTATTGACAACCAAATCTTTCAAGAGGTATTTTTATGTAGAACCTTATTTTACAGATGCTTGTGGCAAAGATAGGTGGAAAAATCATTTTACAAGTTTTTCTATTGAAAGATTCTTAACCGACCAATACATCAAAGGTGATACCGATATTTGGAATGATGGCAAAGATTATACATTTAGCTTCTGTACAGAAGGTACTCAAAAAATGAATTGTTCTGATAATAAAGCCGAATTAGAGTTAGATATTCCTTCTGATCTTATTCCTATTCGAGCCTATTTGAATGATGGAACTTTGTTGAATATTGAAGTGGATTCTGATGGCAAAACCGTTGTGAAAGGGATTAAGGGGGTTTCTGAAACCTGTATCCAAGTTGATTTTCAATTGGAATGTACTTGTTTGGCCACACCTAAATTATTGGAGATTGATTGGGCGTATGTATACATCTGCGAAGAAGGGTGTGGTTGTAGAGAAACTTTCTTTGAAGGCATTTATGAGGTCTATACTCATTGTAAATACAATTCCGTTGAGGAATGTGAAGGGGAGGTAGTAATTTGGGATGGAGATGGCTGTTTGGCGACTGTGGGTATGAAAGCAGAAAGAGCTTCTTTGGGTTGGACAGATTTGACCTTTACCGAACACGTTGAAGCGACGGATGAAAACATCCAATTGGACTTGGCTTTGCCTTGTGATAGCATACGTGTGGAAGCCGATGGCATTTCTTATTCTATTGAAGCAGATAATGCCTATGTACGAGTGATTTACAATTCGCCAACTGCTCAAGAAGCTTTGGAGTATACTAGCGGAAAAGTACATTATTACGACATTCAAACTGGTAATACCTATGATTGTACTATTTCGGCAGAGTCTGCAATTGCTTCAAATATTGAAGAAAATCAATGGGCAATAGATATCAACCTTACCGAAACTTTGGGCAACTGTTATCCCAAAGCACAGCTCTCTCTATTGGATTCCATCAATTTTGAAGGATATTTTGCGGTGTTGGATGTAGGTTTAAATCCAGAAGATTTATTACACCACCATGATTTGAGTCGATTCAGAACTTATCACTATTGGAAAAATAAGGAGGGAGAAGAACTCAATTGTGACCATGTGGGAGATAGGATGTTTGTGAACAACTATCAAATAGAATTGGACGAAACCCTAACGGGTTTATCTTCGTGTCGTGAGGGTAGAGCAGTACTTGAATTTGAGTTTTTGGGAAGTCGTTTTGGTGATTTGTTTCCGTCCGAAATACGACCTGCTATATTGGTTGATTCCCTTGAGGTAATTATTCCAGAAGGTTTTGTGTATCGGAATGGAAGCAGCACCTATCAATATGCTCCTGATGTTCCCTTTCTTATTGCAGACCCTGTAATTGAAGAAATGCAAGATGGTCGAGAACGTTGGTTGTTTGCCAACGATGGAAGTTGGGTAGTAGGCGATAAAACAAGTCATTCAACATTGGCAGGTGGACTTGCTTTTAGCTATTCCAGCCCTTGTTCTAATACACGTAATTTAGAATACACTTACTATTACCAATCACACTATTATTCTGACGATACAGATTGTATAGAATCTGAAAGTATCTTTACTGAGAAACACATGATAATAGGCAAAAAACACCTAACTATCTCCAACATAAATTATGAAAATGAAGGGTTTGCTAGGCAAAATACTGCCGAAATAGAATTGTGTAATTTGGAAGCACTTCCCATTGTTGCTCCATATTTTATTTTGAGAACCCAAACAGCAGACTTAGAGGTATTGAATGTAACAACCTCCGATATCGATATTCCGTTTCAGCAATCTAATTTAGTAGATGGAAATATTTTGGTTCTTTTTGAAGGACTTAATTGGAGTAATATGTCCTGCATTACATTAGTCGTAACCACAGCATACAGTGATTGTTTCAACAACAATGATTTGCGATTTCATGCTGCTTATACCTGTGATGAATATCCTGAGGAATACAGTGAAGTAGCTTGCTTAGGTACGAGTGAAACCATGAGAATCAACCCCAAACCCGCCGAAGTCCAACTGCAAGTAAGTAGTCCAACCGAAGCCGTTCCACTCTGTGAACCCTTCGTATATGAATTCACCATCAATAGCGCACAACTCGCCAATATTTACGAACCCATTTTGGAAGTTGAATTCCCACCTTTGGGAGGTTTGTCTTTAGGAGGAGTTCCAACGATAGAATATCCTTTGGGGACAACACCCAGAAATTTTGCTCCACAATTTACTCCCACAGGTTTGCGGATTGACTTGGCAGCAGCCGATTGGGGAAATGAACCTTCTGCCAATATCTTCGAAAATGGTATTGAAGGTTTGGGAGTCGGAACAGCTGATACTCGCAAAGCCATTGTTAGAATGCCTTTGATTACCGACTGCAATTTCATTTCAGGTTCTTCCATTCGAGCCAGTATTACAGCCAATCGCCCTTGTGGAAGCCCCGCAGTTGGTAGTGGAATTACCCAACTTCTCGAACCGATTCTCATTGAGGGGGCGATTCCTTCTTACATCACCCTGACGACCATAGATTCAGAAGCTGTCAGTTATTGTGAAGCCAATTCGATTGTGAAAGTGCAAATCATCAATGAAGGACCTGCCACTACTTCTGCCGATGAACACTGCTATATTTTCATTCCTCAAAATGTACAATACCTCGAAGGTTCTACCGAAAGCCTTACCGAAAACACAGTGGGTGAACCACTTCAAAATATACAAAATACTTTGACCCAACTCGATTTTACGATGCCCGAAGGAGTTGCTGCCAACGATACTATTGTTTTTACCTTCGATGTCGATGCAAGTGAATTGGCAGAATGTCAAGATGCCTTTGTGGAGTTCATTGCCCAGACGATTGAATTTGTTCCCCTCTTTTGTGTCATCGAAAATGCAGAGTGTAATCTACCTGTCAAGACAAGTGAAGGAACAGGGTATTTTGACATTACAGTTGGAGGTCCTGAAATGAACCTTTCTGCCACGGCTCAAACAGGCTGCTCTCCTGAGGCAAGCGGAGAATTGATGATTGATGTAACACTTTTAAATTCAGGCAACAAAGCGGTATTGACCGAAAATGTGGTGGTAGATATTTATTTAGATTTAAACGGCAATGGAACAGCAGATGCCCCAGACATTTTATTGGATAGTTTGATTTACACCGACCTTATCAATGTAGGAGAAGTCGTAACATTAACAGGAGAATGGGCGATTGACCCAGCCCTTTTGAGTCCTTTGATTTTTGTATTGTCAGCGGATAATTATTGCAATGGTTGCGAAGATGTGACTTTTTACATTCCTCAAGTAAACCCCATCAGTGCTTTAACTTTGGAATATGAAATAGAATGTAATGAAGAAGCCGAAATCTACACCACTTTTGTCGATTTGATTGGCGGAGTTCCCCCTTACTCTATTTCGGGTAGTGCTTTGGCTGTTACCAACAACAACAATTTTAACATACCCGATATTCCCTATGGATTTCCTTTACAGTTTTTTGTAGAAGATGGTGCAGGTTGTAAAGACACCGTTACGATTAACGACTTATGCGGTGTAACCTTACCTATTAAATTACTTTTTTTTGAAGGCAAAACCTTGGAAGGTAAAAACTTACTTCAATGGCAAACAGCTTCGGAACTGAACAACGATTACTTTACTTTGAAACGTTCTGCGAATGGACAAAAATACGATTTAGTGACTGTCATAGCAGGCAAAGGAACAACTTCAATACTACAAAACTACAGCTATGTGGACTCGAATCCATTCATTGGAACAACTTATTATCAACTCTCCCAAACGGACTTCGATGGTAAAATAAGAAAACTAAAAACCATCAGCCTCCACCAAAACAATTCCTATTCAAGACTCCAAATCACTTCCGTTCAACCCATTCCTGCAAAAGATTTTTTCAACCTTGAATGTTTTAGTCCGATTTCACAATCATTAGAACTACAAGTTTTTGACATCTATTCTAAGCCCATTTATCATCAGCAACTTACTGCAGCAGTTGGCAATAATGATTGGAGACTAAATTGCAGTAGTTGGAGCAAGGGAGTCTATTTTTTGCAGTTGAAAGGTATAAGAGAAACAGTTTTTGTGAAAATTTTGGTGCAGTAAATGAATTTCGTATTCCCTACAATTGATAATGATTCTGTTGATTGTAGGGAATTTATTTCCTCACCACCCTAAATCCCTTCCTTAAATCTTCTTTCCCCTCCAAAACCACAAAATACAAACCACTCTCCAAACCACTCATATCCAATCCATCACTCCCAAGAGCTTCCGACAGAATCAAATCTCCTTTAACATCATAAACCAATACCTCTTCAAACTCCTCAAGTACATTTTCCACAAAAAACAATCGGTCAGCAACAGGATTGGGATACACCAAATACCTTCCATCCTCCACAGCAAAATCCTCCACAGACACAGGCAGTTGCTCCAATTCTTCAATACTAATATCCGCAAACAAAACCTCCTCATCCCTCA
>JBGCDY010000159.1:0-3621 GCA_045105835.1 Chitinophagales bacterium | reverse complement strand
TAAATAGCCTCTTCACCTCCGTCCACCTCCAATACTGCGGTATCTCCTTCTCCACAAATCGCCACCTCAAAAGGTGTGAGAACTTTGATATCCAACACATCTATATGAATCGTTCTATCAATTTCACAAGCAAAAGAACTGATACCAGTAATTTGCAAATCAGTATCTTCATACACTATCACTTCAATTGTATTAGAGCTAATAAATTGATGGTCAAAAGGAACATTGTTTTCTGACTTCAGAACATAAACCTCTGCGCCAGTCACCTCCAAAGTAAAAACCTCTCCACTACAAACCACATCAGGTAACCCTATTACTTCAATTGAAGGGTTTGGCAGTACTTCTACTTCAAAATCAATACTTTTATTGCAGCCCTTTGAAGTCTCAACCTCGACAGTATAAACACCTGATTCAGGAGAAATCACAGTTAATTCCTCATTGGTATTTGGAAAGACATTTCCATTTGCATCCATCCATGTATAAGTTGCACCATAGCCTCCATATACTTTAAACTCAAGCTCCTCTTCTTCCCCACAAATTTTGAAAAATTTAGGTGACAGCACTTTCACTTTAGATATATTAGCATATACATATTCCGTCCATTCATAATCCAATTCAACATCCCGAATAGTTAAGGAATACATTGAAGTTCCATCTTCCTCAATTATAGCTGTTGTAATATGCCCTTTTGGATTACTTAAACCCACTACAGGATACCATTCGTATTCAAAACTCCCACTTCCACCTTCAACACTTACCTCTATTTGGGTTGTTTCGCCTTCACAAATCCCCGTCACATCTACCAATACTTCTGGCTTATCCACTACTTCAATCTCAAACTCTGTAAAACCAGTACAAGTACCATCTTGATTCGTTCCCGTTACCCTAAATGTAGCATCGTTATTGAAAGCAGTCGGAATAAAAATAGCTTCATAAGATTCAGGGCCTGGAAGAAGAGGGCCTATTGGTGTCCATAAATAACTATTGGCTCCATAAGCACGAATGGTGTAAAGAGTTGAACCATCCAAATCTACACAAACCACTTTAGGTGCATCTACAGTAATTTCCAGCTCCCCTCCTACACTTACAGTTACTTCTTTCGATAAAATACAACCAGCAGGAGAAATCGCTTGAACAGTATAAGTTTTATCAATATTAGGAGAAGCATAAGCCCTTTGTCCATTGCTCCAAATCACCTGCAAATCTTCACTTTCTTCCCACTCATAAGTTAGTCCTTGAATCGGACTGACAATGCTCAACAAAATTCTTTCTTCCGAATTGCAAATGATTGGATTTTCAGGAAAAACTTGAAGATTTATGGTGGGCTCTACTGAAATAAATGTACTTGCCGTATCTATAGAACCATTTTGTATTGCAACAAGCTGATAAAGAGTATTCATGTCAGGTGTAACACTTAATTCATTTCCAGTCTCTATCACATTGTTTTCGCTGTCTAACCAAGTATGCTCCCCTGTTCCTATTGCATTCAATAAAACACTTTCCCCTTTACAAATAAAAGAATCAGAAACTTCAATTTGGGCTTCCAATTGACAAACTTCAAGATGAATGCTATCACTTATCACACAAGATGTTCCTTGTGTACTGACAATGTAAGTTTCATTAGTTTGAGGGCTGACTTCAATACTTTCTGACACTGCAATAATAACACCTTCACCATCTTGCCACAAATAGTTTTCCGCATTTCCAACAACAGTTAAAACCACTGTTTCACCACTACAAATACTCGTTTGGTTCACACTCAAATCCAGTACTGTATTTTCCACATTGATATTGGTAGTCAATACTTTTTCACACCCTTCCTCACCACTGCTAATTCTCACCGAATAAATATAATCCCCCATAGAGGTGGAAGGGCTAAATATAGGATTGGGACAATCAATACAACTCAACTCATTTGTTGAAGCAGCCCCGACTCCTTCCCATTCATAATACAAACCACCAGAAGCCTTCAACTCAATACTCTCTGTAGAACAAACTCTAACTTCTTCTTCCAAGAATGCTGAGTTAAGATTTTCGTCTATAGTGATATTGACCAATTCCTGTTCAGTACAACCCATTTTTTCAATGTTCACAAAATAGGTCATCGAATGGGGTACCGTTGCGATAGGGTTAGGGCAATCACTACAATCCAAATAATCTTTAGGAAACCAATGATATTCCGTTCCTCCTGATGCCCACAAAGATACTTCTGTATTCGCTTCACAAATATCAACATCCTCTATAATAGAAGCATTAAATTCATCTTCCAACCAAATCGTATCCATCGAAAGGTAGGACTCCGTATAAGGAGAATATAGACCAACAGTGATGTATTCCGTTTCTTCTTCAATGTTGTCTGCAACTGGAATAATTCGTATTTCTTGAGTGGGGATTTCGGGAAAGAGGTCATCCTTCTCTCTTTTTGAGAAAGAGATTCCAGATACATCCGTTGTATAATCCTCTTGCAGTGTGGCGGTTCCTCCAAAAATCATTTGCATGTGTGGAGCGTCAGAAACTTGGGTTAAAATGGGCAACCACACTTCTTCGTATAAAGGAGCAAAAGGAAGTGAAAAAGTCAAAATTCCTTCACTGCAATTTTCTGCAATCCTTTGACTATTTTCGTCAATATTGCTTCTTATCGATTGAAGTAGAGGAATATTACTTTGAAAACTATTTTCTTCAAGAAATAAACCTGAATCAAAAATCGCATCCGCAACATCAGCTATTACAAAAGTCAAATGATAGGTATTACCAGGAGTAACAGTAGCATTCGCAGGTAATCGGACAGTTTGCCCATCGTATTGGATATATTCATCTCCAGTGTTATCTTGATAAAAGTGGGGAAAAGTTCCAAAATTGAGGGTATTGATAGATACATGTATGTCAGGAATGCTGGGAATAGTCCCAATATTTCTTTCCATCATAGACATTTCAGGAGGATATTGAGGCAAACCTTCTATTAATATCATAAAAATGTCACTGATTGAAGAGCCTATATATTCGGGATATTCTTCCGACCCAAAAATATAATTCAAACTGATTTCATCGCCGTAAGCTATAAAATCAAATTCTAAAATACAAGCATTGAAAGTACTAACAAAACAAATGAGGTTACTGGCAAGAAAGTCTTCAAGAAGGTAAGAACCTGGTCCTCCTATTTCACTTGCGTCTCCAACCGTATTGGGGCTAAAAGCGATTTCGGTCGTTCCTGTCGTCAACACAATTCCACTTTCCATTCCCAGATTGGTTGTGCCTCCATTCCAAAAGTACCCCGAAGAACTGTCTCCACAAGTCAGTTCAGCATTGAAGATTTCCACACCATATCCAGCCAATCGCTCGGCAAACATTTCAGCATCAAAGGGTGGTGCATTGGTGTATTCGATTTGAGAAAAACTAAGAGTTGAAGAAACTACTGTAGCAAGTAAGAGTATTATTTTTTTCATACGATGGTGTTTTCTTATAACATGCAGACTTTGCTTGCCTCAAAAATGCTGCTTTGTGCATAAGAAAAACCTTCTATATTTTGGCTTACTTCAAAACTAACGCAACATCCCCCTTCGCTCCCTTCAAAGGGGGAATTAAAGTCAGGGTTTATTTTATTGGAGTTACTCAACCTCCCAA